>PKTD01000253.1 GCA_002869315.1 Marinilabiliales bacterium
ATTATAATACTGGCTATGTGCATATTAGCATGCTCTAAGTATAAGATTTGGCTTTGTTTACAAATGTATTCACTTTTGTAAACACATTGTTCTGAGGCAATAACATGAAAACCTTGGCGCATTCGACTGAATATCAGTATATTAATAATACAGACGTTACATTTGTATCATTTTTGACATTTTGATAATAGTAGTTGTGGAAGTTTTCTTTTTTAGTGAATAATTGTAAAGTAAAATATCAGAAACGATACTATAGATATAAATTATAATCTCGTTTAAAGTGATTAGATTTGGAGACTACTTCTCTCCTACTCCACCATCATTTTTATATTAAAATGAATTGAATTACTCAAACTTAATCCAACAATAATTTATTATTAAAAAGATGAATTAAAAAATATGGTATCAGATTTAACTAATAAATTTTGTAAGCTAAAATTTATTTCAATATATATTTAATAGAGTGAAAAAACATTTTCAGCAATGACATTTTTGATTTTATTCAAAAATTGATTGTAAAGATATTTGATCAAGGCAGAATTTTTATTTCAAATGGAAAGCATTTTTTTCGTTGCTGGGTTAAATTAATGATGTTACAATTTTTTCAAATACTACAAATTAACTCTAATTATAAATTATCGCTACATATTTTCCATATACCTTAGAAAACCATCTCTCTTTCTCGAGGAGACTGGTATTTTTGTTCCATCATCAAGAATTACATTTCCTCCAAGCCCTAATTTAGCAAATCTGGTGACATACCGCATATTTACTAAATAGGATTGATGAACTCTAAAAAAACCATATTCTGATAAAAGTATTTCAAAATCTTTAAGGGTTTTAGAAATCAATAGTTTAGAATTATCTTTCATATGCAATTCTGTATAGTTCTTATCAGACATGCAATAAGTGATTTCTTTAATTTTTATGCTGTAAACTGAATCTGTTGTATTTATACTAATTCTCTTATCAGGATTTGCACTCTTCAAATTAGCATGATAATTATCGAGTTTACTTACTGCATCATTGTGATTATATGGGTTAAGTTCAGCCTTCTCAATGGCATCAATAAGTTCATTAGCATTTATAGGCTTTAAAACATAGTCGAGGGCACTTAGTTTAATTGCTTTTATGGCATACTGCTCATGAGCAGTTATAAAAATAAAATTGAAATCTATTTTTTCAATTTTCTTCAACAGGTCGAATCCGCTACCATCAGGCATCTGTATATCCAGAAGTACCAAGTCAGGTTTTTGTTTTTGAATTAATTCTATTCCACTCTTTACATTTTCAGCCTGCCCTACTACTTCAACTTCTTTACAATACAAGTCGAGTATATTTGCTATAACCTGCCTGGCATTAGGCTCATCATCAATTATTACTGTTCTCTGCATAAAATACTATATTTTATTATTCAACTCCCTATATCTAAAAGGAAGGTAAAACCCAACCCTAGTCCCTTTAACTACGTTATTTTCAACTATTTCTTCTATTACGAATTTTACAATATACTTATGTTTTTTAGCCAGCACCTTTAATCTTTCTCTGGTAATATTTAATGCGGATGATTTATGAGTTGAATACTTCTCACTATCTTTAGTTGCACTTAAACCAACACCGTCATCATTAACTTCAAAATAAATTTTATCACCATCTAAATTATAATTAATATCTATTTTTCCTGAAGTAGACTTTTTAAATATTCCATGTTCAATGGAGTTTTCAATAATCGGCTGGGCTAACATAGGTGGTATCATTACATTATCAACATCAATGGACTCATCAATACTAATATTATAACTGAATTTATTTTCGTATCTCAAAGCCTGCAATTTAAGATATAAGCGAAGTGTTTCTATTTCTTTGTCAAGTATTATAAATTCGCTTCTACTATTGTCTAGTATTAACCGAAATAATCTGGCAAAATCAGATATATAATTTCCAGCCTCCTTTATATCTTTCTTAAAAACGAAATTTTGAATTGCTAATAAGGAATTAAACATAAAGTGGGGATTCATTTGTAATCTAAACAAACGTTGCTCAAGTTCAAGATTTTTATTTCTATTGTTTAAATCAAAAATTCTTTGTTTTATTATGGCAATTACTATAATAATTATGAATATGATTATCAATAATTTAAACCACCAGGTATTATAAAATGCCTGTTCGAAATCAAAAGTGCATTTAGCGGTATAAGTTGACCATCTGTCGCCATCTCCAATTCTATATTTAAAGTTATAATCACCAGCTGGAACATAAGAATAACTAATTTCTCTATATTTTCTGTCAACATCAATCCAGTCTTCATCATAGCCTTCAAGCATACATTGATAGTAATATCTTTCAGGATTTACATTATCAGTTGATCTCAATTCGATTTTAATATTTGTAACTTCAGTTGAAAAATTCCTATCAGGAAAATCATTAAGATTTGGAAAAGCCTGTTTATAGTTTACATATAAGTTACCGAAAAAAGGCCTAGGTATTGATGCTCTTTTGATTATAAATCCCGGCGAAAACAAATTAAATCCATTACTTCCACCAAAAAGCAACTCTACTGTAGATAGTTTGAATCTAACTTTTGAAAATTTATTGGAAACTAATCCTGAATGCTTTGTATAGCGAGTAAATATAGTATCTGTAATATTAAATCTAAACAATCCCTTATCTGCAGAAGCAACCCAAATATTTCCCAGATTATCAGGGAGTAACGAAACAAGGTTTGTACTTACTAGTCCATCTGTTTTTACAAAGGAAATAAAACTATCATTTTCAGGAATATATTTTTGCAATGTATTG
>PKTD01000148.1 GCA_002869315.1 Marinilabiliales bacterium
GGAACGGGTTTATAAAAAAATAATGATTACAAAATAATTAATATGGTTGGGCAAGATAATCAGGGTATTAAACGAAAAAAAAATAAATTTGACAAGGCTCGGTTGAACCTTGGAGCAATAGTTCTCATACTAGGCTTTTTGTCTCCACTTTTAATACCTTTTGTTACAAATTCTGATTGGAGTACAATAATAAAATCTATTTTATCAGGCCTTCTGGCTTTCGGAATACCGGAACTATTTATGATAATTGCCATTGCAATTATGGGAAAAGACGGTTACAATTATCTAAAGAGACTTTTTTCTGTTTTATTTTGGCGTTACGGACCTCCCAATGAAGTCAGTTTACTGAGATATAGAATTGGGCTTGTTATGTTTATTGTACCAATAATTATTTCAATTATCGCACCTTACTTTGGAAGTAAATTAGTTTATTATGAGGACAATAAAACCATCATAATGCTTGTATTTCATTTCATGCTACTTATGAGTTTATTTGTACTGGGTGGTGATTTTTGGGAAAAACTACGTGGTCTATTCAATAGAAAAGCTAAGATTAATATGGAAAGTCTTAAAAAATAACAGAATATTATGCTGAAAAAAGTAAAAGAAATTGGAAAAGATGCTCTAACAAAAACGCAAATAACTAAAGCAATAATAGAGCGTGGTGAAAAGCAGTTATGGCGATTATCTGTATTGATTGATGTCATTTACGCCCTAATGATATATAAATTATTTACTCTTATGCCCAACCCTGACATCGATGGTTTTGGACGTGATGAACTATACAATGTGCTTACTAAAAGCTATTTGAACTATACAGTTATACTGGTGGGTATTGTGTTGGTTATTTTATACTGGGGCTTAAGCAACAGGCTGTTTGGTAATCTTAGTCATACTAATAGCGCCCATTCAACATTGTCTATATTGCAGATTTTCTCACTGATGCTGTATATATATTTTGTGAGATTGGATGCTCAATTTCCTGGTGAAACATCATTAATGGTGATGCAAAGTTTTTTACTTGCTATTGCAGGATTTCTCTCGGTGTTTAGCTGGCATTATGCTCTTAAAAGTAATCTGGTTAGTGAGGCTCCCAGTGCGATTGAAAAGGATAATATGTATTTCAAATTACTTCCCGAGCCTGTTGTTTCTGTTTTAACCCTGCCGTTTGCATTTTTTGGACCCCTATACTGGACATTGTCATGGTTATTGCTTATTCCTGTTGGTTATTTGGCGAAAAAAGTACATACTAGTATGGTGACGAAAAAAACTTCCCCATAAAAATGAAAATACTCCCTTAATTTATTCATGATTTTGAGCATTATACTTTTGCTGGAAATAGGTATAACTGAGCTTTAAATCACCTTTCAGATTGTTAAAAAATTTCGTAACTTGTTAGTTAATATGATATTATGCTTGGCGTAAATATTGACTTCTTAGCTTGTAATTCAGTATATCAGGTTTCTTAACTTTGTAAACAATCTTTGTAAACGAAAATATGAAATATTATTTTACAGTATTATTATCCATAATTGTATTAACCACCTGCAATACAGAAGCCAGGAAGGATGATGTTTACATATATATCTCAATAGATGATTATAAAGACCAATTATATGGATTTTGGTTAGGGCAATGTATTGCTAATTGGACAGGGCTGGTTACAGAGATGGATAAAATTGGGAATATCGGAGAAATAAAAACAGGTAATTTCTACACCAGAGAGGACTGGGGAAAGCCTGATCAACCAAGTATATGGGGAGAAGGAGTCCCAAGTGACTTATCACCCACAATTGACTTTGTATTTGCTGATACCAATGAAATTTGGGGTTCAGATGATGATACAGATATTGAGTATATGTATCAGTACCTTCATTATACGCACAATACAAATAAACTTTCTTCTGAACAAATTCGTGATGGATGGTTAAGACATATTAAAAATGAAGAAGAAAACTATTTGTGGGTATCAAACCAAAAAGCATTTGATTTAATGCAGGATGGTGTTTTGCCTCCCGAAACGGGAAACCCGGAAATGAACGAACATTATGATATGATTGATGCCCAATTAACCACTGAAATATTTGGACTATTTGCTCCTACGAGACCAGATATAGCAATAAAAATATCCGAGTTGCCTATACAAACCACTGCTAGAAATGAAGCTGAAGATATTTCCAAGTTTTATGTGTCGATGTATTCTCTTGTTTACTCTACAAATCCTACTGGCACTATGAAAGAAAAACTAGCTTGGATGTCAAGTCAGTCTAGAAAAATACTGCCTGATGATACCTACCCTGCAAAAATGTACGATTACATAAAAGGCCTTTATGATTCTGGTATTCCTTGGGAACAATCAAGAGATTCAATATATTACAGATATCAGGTCAATCAAAAAGACGGTTATGAAATAACCTCAAGAAATTTGTATTGTAATGGCTGTTTTGCAGCAGGAATAAATTTTGCAGCAAGTTTAATAAGTCTTTTTTATGGTGAAGGAGATTTAAAGGAAACTATTAAAATTAGTACGCTCACAGGTTGGGATTCAGATAACCCTACTGCAACTTGGGGAGGTCTTATAGGTTTTATGATTGGGAAAGATGGAATAGAAAAAACATTCGACCGAAAATTTTCTAATCAGTTTAATATTCACAGAACAAGACAGAACTTCCCTCAAAATGGCCTGACTACATTTGAGGATATGTCGGAAATGGGTATTGCAGTAACTAACAGAATTGTGTTGGAAGAATTGGATGGGAGTTATGATGAAGTAAATAAAGTTTGGATAATA
>PKTD01000003.1 GCA_002869315.1 Marinilabiliales bacterium
GCGCGATTGGTTGCCACATGAAATTTGAGTAGTGTACTGGGTTTATCTCGACAATCCTTACTTTAGTCCTTATGTGCCAATTTATGCAGGTAATTTATCTACCGACGAATCTTATCACACCTATAACTCTTTAAAGTATGATGAAAAGTCTGCCCGCTGGGCCATTGACTTTGTGGATAATCTTGCTAACCTTAGTTTTCAAAATGTGGCAAGAGATGTTAGGAAAGTTAGAGATCCTTTTGAAAAAGAGATATTTGAAAATCAAAAGTCTGTGGAAGAAAAGGCTCTGGAACTTTATAAACAAGATCCCGCAAAAGCACAGGAATACCTCACAAAATATTCAAATGGTCTGATGGCTGATGTAACTAAAATGTTTTTAGACTTACGAGATCAGATTATTACTGACTACACAAACAATCACGAATAACTAATTGTTTTTGTGCGTCTTAACTAATTTATTTATAATACCTCTAAATATCTATTTATTTAGATATGTATTGAAATCTTATTTAATTTTGCTGCATAAATACACTCCGAGTGTAACCTCTAAATGCTATGCACATGAGGCTAACACCGATGGGTTGACGAGGAAACTTTTCGGCCTCCCGATTTCCGCTTAAGCGGGATGACTTGGAAAGGGGATAATATAATTGCCATACGTATGGTACTATACCTCGTTTCCTATTGTGGACGGGGTTTTGTTTTTAGTGCCTTATGGAAATTGACATTATATTTTTGATTGCATTATTTACTGTAGCTTTTATCTATTCAGCCGTTGGCCATGGTGGAGCGAGTGGATACCTGGCCTTGATGGCACTTTTTGGAATATCCACAATTTTTATGCGTGCTTCTGCCCTCACCCTTAACCTCTTTGTTTCGGCAGTTTCATTTTATGCTTTTTACAGAGCAGGCCATTTTAAAATCAAAATCTTAATCCCATTTATTATTGGTTCAGTACCCTTAGAATTTCTTGGGGCCAGAATTCATATTAATCCTCAAATGTTTAAGTATATATTGGGAGTCTTCCTGATTTTTGCTGTGGCAAGAATGATTTTCTCCCCCAAAGAAAAAGAGAAAGCTGTAATATCATTTAACTTTATTATAGCAATTATTATTGGAGCATTTCTCGGATTTTTCTCCGGATTGATAGGCATTGGAGGAGGCATTATTCTCAGTCCTGTTTTACTATTATTGGGATGGACTAATGTTAAGGAAACAGCTGCCATCTCTGCAATATTCATATTTGTAAACTCAGCCTCAGGATTATTGGGCTTATTCTCATCGGGCATACAATTGAGTCCAAACTTACTGATTTGGGTGTTAGTTGCTTTCACAGGAGGCCTTGTGGGAGCCTATGTTGGTAGTAGTAAAATGAGTTTTCAAAAACTAAAATATCTCCTGGCATTTGTATTATTCATGGCAAGCATTAAATTACTACTAGTTTAAGAAATGAAATTAAACAACATCATATTAATATCAGGCTCAGGCAGAAATGTTGGAAAAACAACTCTGGCCTGTAATATTATTAAAACCTTATCAACAGATAATGATGTTGTTGGCTTAAAGATTAGTCCACATTTTCACAAAACATCTGAATTACAAAAATTAATTTCTGAAGGAGAATCCTTTAAAGTATTTCAGGAATTTGACAGCAAGCAGGAAAAAGATAGTTCCCGTATGCTAAATGCAGGAGCCAAAGAAGTATTTTTTATCCAATGCAGTGATCAGGAAATTGAAAAAGCCGTTCAAAGTTTACAAAATATATTAACAAGTAAATCGCCAATAGTATGTGAGTCTGGATCATTGGCAAAAAGCATTGATATAGGTATACATCTTTTGGTTAAGGGAATAAATCCCGATGAAACAAAACTTTCATACCGAAAAAATTTAGAAAAAGCAGATTACATAATAAGTCCTTTGGATTTTAATAACGATAATATATTTTTTAATCTGGAGTATGATGGTAAAAACTGGAAAATAGAAAACTTATGATACTACTTGAGAAAGCATTGGAAATAATCAGGGAAGCCACTAATGAAATAATATTAGAAACAGAAATTGTTGAGGTGGATAAATCAAATGGGAGAGTTCTTGCTGAAGATATTGTAAGTGATATGGACTTTCCATCTTTCGATAAATCAGCCATGGATGGTTATGCTATTAAAAGAAGTGATATTGAAAAATTATTGGAAGTAATAGAATTCATCCCGGCAGGAAAAAAGCCTGAAAAAAATATTTCCAAGGGGCAATGCTCAAAAATCATGACAGGTGCTATGCTCCCAGAAGGTGCCGATATGGTAGTTAAAATCGAAGACACCGAACTCATTGGCGACAAGGTAAAAATCAAAAACCTTAAGTCGAAGGGAAATATACTTTTTAAAGGTGAAAATCTGAAAGAAGGAGATATTGTTTTAAATAAGGCCTGTAAAATTAACCCTGTACATACAGGAATTTTAGCATCAACCGGAGTTAATAATCCCACGGTTTTTAAAAAGCCCATACTATCTGTAATATCCACTGGCAGCGAATTGGTATCTCCCGAAGAGAAGCCTTTTCCTCCTCAAATAAGAAATAGCAACTCAACTCAAATACAAAGTCTGGCTTATGAATATGGTGCTGAAGTTAGTTTTATGACTCAGGTTGAAGATGATGAAAATAAAATTCTCCAGTCGGTAAAGGCTGCTCTGTTAAAATCGGACATAGTAGTTTTAACAGGCGGCGCTTCCTTTGGGGATCTGGATTTTAGTCAAAAAGTTTTTGAAAGCCTTAATGCAAAAATTAAATTTAC
>PKTD01000121.1 GCA_002869315.1 Marinilabiliales bacterium
AAACTACAGGCTTATTTCTAATGATTATTATACTCTCTTTAATGGTTTCTATTTGAAACCGCAAAGATTGGTGATAATTGAAATTTCTTGACAAAGACTTAAAGCAGACCTTAACTAATTGTTTTAAGTCCACAACAATAGCATCATCAAGTCTTGCTGATCTCATCTCAATTTATTATGCAGCTACCTTATTAAATTGAGGGCTCATTTATATAATTTTATCTTTTATAACCTAAGCTAATAATTTCTTATATTTGAAACAACAATTTTTTATTTTATATTATGAAAGGAATAGTTTTTACTGAATTCATTGAATACGTTGAGGACAAACATGGTTTTGATGTTACTCAAAATATGATTGATGGTTCAGGCTTGTCAAATGAGGGAGTATTTACAAGTGTTGGTACCTATGATGCTTCTGAATTTGTCAGTATGGTCACTAAATTATCTGAACTCACAAATAATAATATATCATCAATACTAAATGATTACGGAAAATACTTGTTCAAAATATTTTCTAAATTATATCCGCATTTTTTCCCTTCTAATATTACCATTTTTGATTTTATCAGTAAAATAGACAGTTATATACATGTAGAGGTTAAAAAGTTATATCCGGATGCAGAACTGCCAAAAATGACAACTCTCGAGAAGAATGAGAACATGATGATTATGAAATATTCTTCTGCCCGAAAATTTAGTGATTTTGCTCACGGACTTTTGTTGGGAGCAGTTGATTTTTTTAATGAAAATATAGAAATTCAAAGTGAATTGATTTCCAATGATGGGTCGGAAGTAAAATTTACATTAATTAAAAAGGGCTGAATTTGATAGATAAGCATAAATATGATCAATTATTAAAGGCCTTTAAACGGGAAAGAAGTTCGCGCAAAGAAGCAGAGCGCATAATCGAGGAGAAGGCTCTAGAGTTATATTATGCTAATAACCAACTATTAGAGATAAATAAAAATCTGGAGTTGATTATTGCAGATAGAACCAAAGATATTGAGAAGTCGAAAGAAGATCTGGAATTAGCAAAAAAAATAGCTGAAGATGCTACTAAAGCAAAGTCAGAATTCCTTTCAAATATGACACACGAACTTAGAACTCCATTAAATGGTGTTATTGGTCTTTCTGAGTTAGTATTAAATGAAAATCTGGATGATAGTGTTAGAGAAATGCTTGAAAACATTAAATTCTCAGCAGAACACCTTGGTAATGTAATTAATGAAATACTGGACTTTTCAAAAATTGAAGCAGGACGAATAACTTTTGAGAAAATACAATTCAATTTTCAGGAACTTATATCAAATACCCACAAGAATCTTGAATTAAGTGCCAAAAATAAAAATGTAGATTTTATACTCGAATATGACAATTCAATTCCTAGTGTATTGCTAGGTGATCCGGTGAAGTTAAATCAGATATTAAATAACTTAATTGGGAATGCAATTAAATTTACTGATAAGGGATATGTCAAATTAATTTGCAAACTAAAAAACATTAAAAATAAGGATCAGGAAGTTATAATTAGATTTGAAATAGAAGATACAGGAATTGGCATAAAAGAAGAGAATTTGGAAAACATTTTCACTAGTTTTATGCAAAGCGATTCAGCAATAAGCAGAAAATATGGAGGTACTGGCCTAGGACTAACTATTACAAAAAGTTTTATTGAACTGCAAAATGGATTCCTGGATGTAAAAAGCAAATATGGTTTTGGTTCTGTTTTCTTTTTTGAGATGCCTTTTAAATATGAATTACAAAAAGAGATATTAGAACCTAAATCAAATCCTTTTGAAAATAAAAAAATAAACGCAAAAGTATTGGTTGTTGATGATGTATTAATTAATCAGTTAGTCGTTTCGAAAATGCTTAATAAATGGGGTGCACAGGTAGATCTTGCTTCAAATGGAAAAGAAGCTGTTTTTCTGATAAAAAACAACATATACGATATCGTTTTGATGGATATACAGATGCCTGAAATGAGCGGTATTGAAGCAACTAGAATTATCAGAAGCAGTAACGAAAAAGATGGTGTGTCAAACATACCAATAATAGCATTTACAGCAAGTGCATTTGAGAAATCTCAGAAGGAAGTATTAGATTCCGGTATGAATTCATTCATTACAAAACCTGTTCAGCCGGAAAAACTTTTTAGGGAAATTTATAAACTTATTCCTGATAAAACACATCATGATTATGTTAGATAAAATTAAACATTCTGAATTCCTGGATTTTTTTTCAAAGTACAGTGAATTAACGAAAGAGCCCATGTTTGTTGTTAATTCAGATTATAAAGTAGTTTATAATAATAAAACCTTCGAAAATTTTGTACAGAAATCAAATGAAGATATTCTGGGTGAATTGTTTGGCAATGCACTTAATTGCATGTATATAACAAAGGGTAAAAACAATTGCGGTAATAATTATTATTGCAGTCTGTGTAATATAAGAAACACCATTACAAAGAGTTTTAACGATGTTGGTTATCAAATAAAAGAAGAAGTTGTAAGAGATTTTAAACTAAATGATGAAATAATATTCAGAAAACTATCCCTTTCATCCTTCTCATTTAAGATTGATAATAAAATACATGTAGCCATAATTATCAATGATAGTGATTTGGTTAATGATTAAACAAACAATTGGTTTGTTATTTTTTCAATTCCTTAAGAAATTTTAATAATTTTATTTATAACCAATCTAAATAGGTTTATATTTTTGCCGCCGTTTAGTTGAGAATAATTAAAGAAGAAACCAATAATTATAACATTAAGGTAAAAACAAATTATATATGAAGAAACTATTTGATTTCAAACATTTTGGGGGTGATGTATTTGGTGGTATAACAGCCGGTATTGTTGCCTTGCCATTAGCTTTGGCTTTTGGTGTAAGTTCTGGATTAGGACCTACCGCTGGTTTGTATGGAGCAATCTTTATTGGCTTCTTTGCAGCACTTTTTGGAGGTACCAACACTCAAATTTCTGGTCCTACAGCACCTATGACAGCTGTAAGTATGGTTGTCATCGCTGGAATTATAGCCGTAAACGATGGAGATGTAAATAAAGCCTTACCGGCAATATTAAGTGTTTTCTTACTAGCAGGCCTTATGCAGGTAGGATTAGGTTTTATGGGTCTTGGTAAGTATATAAAATATATTCCCTATCCGGTAGTATCAGGTGTTATGAGTGCCATAGGAGTTATAATTTTATTAACGCAAATTTTACCTGCAGTTGGATATTATCCTAAAGAAGATTTGCAGTACGTTTCCCAATTTAAGCCTAAGGCAGAGGAAATGATACTTAGAAATATACTTGAAGAAGAATCGAAAGAGGGTATACTAGTTCTTGAAAGTTTTGAAGAAACAATAGATAAATCTTCTAAAATTAGTGAAAATGATATACTGAATGAGTCGAAAACTCTTGCCGGTAAAGAAGCATCAGGTGTTGTTGGGGCTATTAAACTGATCCCTCAGGCTATGAAAAACATTAGTTGGATAGAGTTATTTCTGACATTGGGGACCATAATTATTATTTATGGTTTCAAGAAAATAACTAAAAAAATACCCAGCACTCTAGTGGCCTTGATTGTCATGTCAGGAATAGCTGACCTTTCTGGCTTAAATTACCGACCAGTTGAAAAAATACCAAGCGGACTCCCAATGCCTCATTTCGAATTATTCACATCTTTCGATTTGGGAATGATAAGTCCTTATATTTTTACTGCACTAACACTTGCACTATTAGGTGCAATAGACTCTTTATTGACTTCAGTAGTAGCTGATAATATGACAAAAACCAAACATAATCCTAATAAGGAATTGGTTGGTCAGGGTATAGGTAATAGTGTGGCTGCAGTATTTGGAGGTATTCCAGGAGCAGGTGCAACCATCAGAACTGTTGTTAATATTAATGCTGGTGGTAAAACACGACTCTCTGGTATGATTGCAGGAATTTTATTATTGCTAACGCTACTTCTTCTGGGACCAGTTGCAAGTAGAATTCCAGCAGCAGTTTTAGCAGGAATTTTAATAACTGTTGGTATTAGTGTAATGGACTATAAAGGTTTAAGAGCAATTCCTAATATGCCAAGAACTGAGGTTATAGTAATGATCATAGTATTGTTATTATCTACTTTTTGGAATTTGGTTTATGCCGTTGGAGTAGGCCTTGTAATTGCATCGATAATGTTTATGAAGAAAATGGGTGACTTAACTGAAGAGAGGTCTGAAATTCAAACACTTAAGGATACACCATGGCCCGATGAGGCTGAACTAGACAGAAACTTAAAGGATAAAGTATTTATTAAACATATTGACGGACCATTATTTTTCGGTTCCACCAATAAATTCCAGTCCTTAAGCAAACAAATACCTGAAAATGCGGAGGTAGTAATTATCAGAATGAGCAAGGTTCCTTATATTGACCAATCTGGTTTATATGCTATGGAAGATGTAATTATCGATTTGATTAATCAGGATATTAAAGTCCTTTTAGTGGGCCTTAATAAACAGCCAAGATATATGTTGGAGCGTATCGATATAATTCCAGATTTAATCCCTAAAGAACACATTTCAGAAGGATTTGAAGATTGTGTATTTTTACTGAAGAATAAAATAATTGAGAATGATAAACAGTTAAAAAACTAATATAACTATGGAAACATTAACAAAAGAAATACAAGATAAAATAACTCCCCAAAAGGCTTTGGAAATATTAATTGAAGGCAATAAAAGATTCGTTAATAAAACCACCATAGATAGGGACCTTAATTCACAAGTTGAGCAAACCAGTGGCGGACAATACCCTATGGCAGCAGTATTAGGTTGTATAGATTCCCGAGTACCTTCAGAGCATGTGTTTGACCTAGGAATAGGTGATATTTTCAATGCCAGAGTTGCAGGAAATATCATTAATGAAGATATTCTGGGTTCTTTAGAATATTCATGCAAGGTAGCAGGATCAAAACTGATTTTAGTTCTTGGTCATACTGCTTGTGGTGCCGTAACTGCAGCATGTAATAATGTAGAACTGGGGAATATAACTGCTTTGTTATCCAAAATAAAGCCTGCTGTTAATGAGTTTTCGCTAGAAATAAAAAACGGCACTCATAATGTTGATGAAGTGGCAGCAAAAAATGTACAAATTTCCATTGATAATATAAGAAGAGAAAGTTCTATTCTAGCTGAAATGGAAAAAAATAATGAAATATTGATAAAGGGTGCTATGTATGATGTTGGCACAGGTAAAGTTACTCTAATTTAGATCTTAAACCTGAATATACTAAAAAGTGACTTGCTTTTCACCCAAAAGCAATAAGTAATTATTATGGTTGTGTTCAACAGCCATCCATTTTTTATACCACGAATTGGAATCTGCAGAAGTAATTGGGTGCTCTGTTGTATCAATTGCAATTGATCCTATTGGAGTAGCATCTACTAAATTATGATAATAAATTTTCTTATGCTTTAGAGTTGAATCGGAAAGATTATAACCGAACAATATCTCCTGGGGTACTTTTACTGGTATGTTATTATTACTAATCCCTGGCAAGTTATACCAAAAATATGGTATTACATCCAAATCATTAACATACATACTTATTACTCCATTTTGTTCAGATAGAACAGAATTAAAATTCTTAACAAATCCATAATTCCATACTGTAGGTCCTGCGAAAGTGAAGGTTTTTATCATAAACTTATTTATGAACTTTTGCTTTTTCATAACCCAGTAAGCCACCAATGGTGCTAAATATCCTCCCTGGCTATGTCCAGTGACAAAAAGTGGTATGCTTTGAGATGATGGTAAAGAATCCAGAAAATATTCCAAACTTCTATTTGTTTTAGCATCAACAGTAGACAAAATATTTGACAAACCTTTTCCGGCACCCTCAGCTATGGAGTCATTGTTTTCTCCTCCGGGAAATGGTATAAGTTTAAATACGTCCAGGTCCTGCAATACACCATCTATACTATGAGGATTCGTACCCCTTATTACAATAGCATAACTTATAGGATTTGTGTTTGCAATAGCCACAAAAGCCATATTTGCTGAATCTGATGAAATTCCAGGTCCCCAGGCTAATTTCCAATTTCCCCCAGTTGCCAAATCCTTTTCCAACAGTAAGTTATTAATGTGGTTTCTAATAGTTGTTTCATCATAACCATCAGATGCATAACTGATTGCAGCGAGTGTCATCATTATTCCAGGATAATCAGTCTCAACTAATTCTAGATCATTATTTTGCGTATCGTTAATATCATCTTTCTTGCATCCTTGTAAAAATAAAATTGTAGTTGTAACAATAAGAATTATTGATAGTATTTTAGAAGCCTTCATAAAACAAATTTTGATGGTTCAAAGGTATGATTATTTAGACTTGTTATAAATTAATTATCAACTAATAACGATTTAATGATAAAATCATAAATCTTTTCGGAATCAGAAACTCAAAAAGTAATTGGTATACAAACTTCTGTGAAAATAATTTATATTTGTATGAACATACTATCAATAGAAGTTTATGATTATTAAAGAAATGCAGAAATTCCTGATAATTGCGTTGTTAATTGCCACAGTAACTCCTGTTTTTTCAACAAATGTAAAAGAACCAGCCAAAAAAAAACGTCCTAAAATCGGCTTAGTTTTAAGTGGCGGTGGTGCAAAAGGCTTTGCCTATATAGGTATGCTAAGAGTTTTTCAGGAGGTTGGACTTCCTATTGATTATATTGGAGGAACAAGTATTGGCAGTATCATGGGCGGGCTTTACGCTATTGGCTATAGTCCTGATGAAATACAAAAAATGATAGAGGAACAAGACTGGGACGCAGTTCTTAAAGATGAAATTCCCAGAAAATATGTTGCCTATGAAGAAAAGGAGTTTTACGGACTATCAATAATTTCACTACCATTCGACAGGAAGAAAGTGGGACTAAGTAAGTCAATGTATTATGGTCAACAAATAAATCTTTTACTAAATAAATATTTTTCTCCTGCCTGGAATATTACTGATTTCAATAAATTACAAACACCTTTTCTATGTGTGGGCGCTAATCTTTACAATGGTGATGCTGAAGTTTTAAGAAGTGGTTATTTGCCTATGGCCATTCGCTCAAGTATGTCCATACCTGGCTACTTTTCATCTACTCATTATAATGGTAAATATTTGGTTGACGGTGGAATTGTTAACAATTACCCTGCTGGTCCTTTAAAAGAAGCAGGTGCTGAGTTTCTTATTGGTGGTGATGTACAATCAAATCTGAAAACAGATATTGATGAGTTGGAATCGATTACAAGCATTATCAATCAAATAATTTTCTTTCATGGCGAAAAAGCAAATATTGAAGCTGATAGTCTTATAAACATCAACATAAAATTCAAAGTTCCGGCTGGCATGATGGATTTCACAAATTATGATACCATAATTGCCTATGGAGAAAGTGTTGCCAGAGAATACTATCACGAACTAAAGGTACTTGCCGACTCATTAAATGCAATCGAACCAAAGCCCATTAAAGAATACAACACTAAACCATTGGCTTATATTGATGTTGCCGACATTATTTACAAAGGAAATAAAAAACTATCGGATGAGTTTCTGAGCAATTATTTCGACAGGTTCGAAAATAGCAGAGTTTACCTTAATGAATTGGAAGAAGTAATTACAACAGTTTATGGAACGAAATTTTTTAAATACGTTTTTTATCAATTGGAAGCACGCACTGATGGAAAAGCTAATTTAATCATCGACCTTGAAGAAGGATCTCCAGGTTATATTTCTGCTTCAGTACATTACGATTTAGATTATCATGGAAGCATAAGAGTTAATGGGGTATTTAGAAATATTTTTGGTAATAAGAGTAAACTATTCGGGGAATTAATTTTAGGGACAAATCCACGTTTAAAAGCCTTATATCTAATTTCTAATGGAATAAAACCGGGTTTTGGTCTTGAACTGGATATGTATACTTTTAGTTTTGATGTTTATGACAATAATATCAAGCAAACCGGAATAAATATGAGCAACTTCAAAACATCAGCCTTTGTAACATCTATATTTTCAAATCATTATAGTGCTCAGGCTGGTTTTACATATGAGTATTTTAAATTTAATCAAACAGTAGTATTAGATACATTACAAACTTTATTTGAAGATTTTAATAGCTATGGGAATATTTTTGTCAAATTCAGAGCAGATACAAGGGACAAACCTTATTTTGCTACAAATGGATTTTATGGAGAGTTAAGCGCTCTTTATACCATGACCTTTTCTCAGGGCTGGGCCGACGATCTCTTTTCAAACTCTTTTGTAACATATTTAAAACTTAATAGTTATATCCCTCTATCCAAAAGATTGACTTTGAAGCCTAGTATTTTTGCGGGCTGGACATTAAAGCAGAATACCCCACCCGTTCAACATTGGTTTGGTGCTGGAGGCTTAAATGAAATTAATTATGTTAGCACCTTTGTCCCTTTCACAGGAGTTGCTTTTATTCAAAAAATGGGATTATATGCTGGTATAGCAAGATTGCATATGCAGTACAATGTATACAAAAAAATATATTTAACATTTAGGACTGATTTTGGTGCTGTTGAAATGACTCAGGAAGACTTAATTGATCCGAAAAACACTTTATTTGGATATGGTGTTACTGCCTCATATGATAGCTTTATAGGCCCCGTTGAATTTACAGTAATGGGATCAAATGTAAATGCATTCCCATCCTTCTTCCTAAATATTGGATTTAGTTTTTAGAATAAAATTTAGATAATTTTATCTAATGTGATTTTTCTTTAAAAATTTTATTATTTCATTATTAACGTAATCTGCTTTTTCCATATTCAGCCCATGACCTGTTCCAGGAACAATAATTACTTCTGCATGTGGTATTGCCATCTGAGCTTTTTGTTTGAAAACCTCCGGGTCTTTATAAAGAATGGGCTTCCCTCCTGCCATTATCAAAACAGGCATTTTAACCACTCTTAGTTCTTCTGCTTTAAAAACTCTGTGTCGTGGCACATCATTCATTTTTGTAGAACCATATTCTATAACATCCAACATATGCTCAAACCAAATTGCCATGTCATCATCCATATAACCACCTCCTATCCAGTTAAAGAAATCAGCATACTTCTTTCTGTTAGGAAAAAACATAAAAGCCTTAAACCCTCTCCATGCAATACCTCCATTCATGGGCATAAAGGTTTCTGAAGGATCCAACAGAATTAAAGATGAGATTCTTTCAGTCAACTCCTTGGCCAGTGATAGATTTAGCCAACTGCTATAAGAAACCCCTACCAGAGAAACTTTCTCGATATTATAATGATTCAGAATTTGATTCATCCAAATAACGTAATCGTTTATATCCTTTATTTTTCTCGTATTTGGTTTACTCTTTCCTGCATAATTTATCATGTCCAGAGTATATACTTTATAATGTTTAGATAGTTCTCCAACATTTGCATACCACATGCAGGCATCTCCAAACAATCCAGGCAAAAGCATTAATGGCTCACCATCAAGCTTACCACTTATTATTATGTGTGTGTGACCAAAATCTGTTTCTACATAATCATCTTCATAAGGAAGGTCCCAAAGTTTCATCGACTCTTCATAACTCCTGATCGATTTGGCCTCTCCCTCGGTTGTTTTATATAATGATGGTTTCATATTAAAATTTTTATTGGTTTTACAAGATGTATAAATAACTGAAACTACTAAAATACAAATTAATAATTTTAACCCTTTCATTTTCTTGATTTTACACGTTTAGGAAGTTAACTTTTTTCAATTCCATCTCAACATTTTCAATAATTTTATTAGCAATATTGTCACCAAGCCTGTATGAATTCAAATCTTTATGCGATGGCTTTGAATTTGCAGGAAATAAGTCAATAATTAATGGGTTCAGAACCACTTTAGGCTCCTTTCCAATTAAATCGAATAATTCCTCTCCTAATTTTGAATTATTTCCACTTGCGCTGAAAGAAACAAATGAATAATTGTCAATTTTATTTTTTAAAGTTTTAAAGCAGTTGCGCAGAGGTGTTGCAACTTTTCCAAGCCATACTGGCGCTATAAACAAGAAATTATCGTACTTATTAAGTGATTGTGAAATGTCGTTTATTTTTGGTGTTCTATTAAAAACAATATCCAACACAATAGTAAATAAACTCCTTTTACTTTGTTCAGCAATGGCTATGTGGTCTGCCCCAATTCTATGGGCTAAACCCTTAGCGATAGTTTCATTATTTCCTGTATACGAATATGATACAATTAGTGTGTTCATGATTTTATTTTTTAATTGTTTAATGATGCAAAAATATGTTTAGGCTTTCATAGGATTGTTTGACAAATGTCAAAAAATGTCAGACCTTATAATTTATGCCAAATAAGAATAGCATTTATTTTTATTAAGCATTAAAGCATACTCTTTGATATTGTATTTTGGATGTCCAAGAGTTTCATATGTATTATAGTCGCCTGTTATCAACTCCTCATCAAATTGATTGAAATAATCAGCCATATGTTTGAGGAACTTTAAATCCTTTCCAAAAAACGACAAGAATTTTATAAACTTCAGGGGCAATAATCTGACTTTTGTTTTATTATTATAAATATTGAAAAATTCTTCGGCTGCCTTACTGTGAATATAAGCATTAGCACCCTGAATTGGGAATTCTTTACAGTATGCTTCAGAATTTCCAATTGCATTGGCAAGATGCCTGGAATAATCATAGCAATTTGTGAAGTAAATCGGGCGTGTATTATTCCCAATTACTGAGTAAATATTCTTTCTCCTGTATAAAACAAAACTATCTGCAAACCAAGTACAATGGAGAATTGTATATGGAATGTTGGAGTCTTTTATTAAGCGATGGCCTTGTTTACGTACTATATTAGGTATAAATTTGAAACTGCTTTTAGCATACACATTATCCATAGCCCCAAGACCGGATATACTAATTATTTGCTTTAGGCTGTTTCTGTCAACTGATTCAATAATATTTGCAACACCCTCTCTTTCAGGTAAAAATGGCGAATTTACATCCATGGAATTTGTTGAAAGGTTAAGATATAAATAAGATGTTCCTGAAAGAGCCATTTTTAAATCGGCTTTATTCCTAAGGTCGGCTTCAACAACTTCAACATTATTTAAATGTTTAAATAATTTATTTGCCTTTTCACTATTACGGGAAATGACTTTTATTTCAAAACCCATATTACTGAGGTTTAAAACAACAGGTACTCCCAGGTTTCCTGTTGCACCTATGATACTTATATTTTTTTTACTGCTCATGATAATTACTTTTAAAATTCGTGATCAAAAGTAAAATGAGCCTTTTAAACAATACTTTGACAAAAGTCAAAAAATTATTTCTTTTTTCTGATACGGCTTAAGGTTGCTATATCAATACCCAAATAAGAGGCTATATGACCTAAAGTTGCTCTTTGACGTATGGTTGGATTTTCCTTACAGAAAAGACGATACCTTTCAGTTGCCGACATGGTTTGAAATCTACTTGCTCTTTCTATCATTTCCTGGCTAATCATATCAGCAAGATCTTTACAAATCTGATTCCAAGCAGGTATCATTTCATAAAGTTCCTTTTGCTTTTCATATTTAATAATCATCAGTTCAGAATCCACTATTGACTTTATATTTTCTCTTGAAGGAACTCTATTATTGAAACTATCAAAGGAAATTACTAGCGATCCTTCAGGGTAAAATTCCGTTATTATTTCATTTGCGTGATCATCGTAAAAATATGATCTTAATAAACCTTCCTTTACAAAACCAATATAATTACATATATCCCCTTCTTTGAGAAAAAACTGATTTGCTTTTAAGGTCATGGGCGAATAGGCGCTCATTGTATGATTAACTTCGTTTTCTGTTAACTTATACTTATCCAGAACTAATTCACTTATCTGCATCTATACTAAATATTTTATACAACAGACTGTTTTATAGCGCTTTCAATAAAAAACAAATATATAAAATTATGTCTTAAAATGCCTTTGATACATATGTAAATATTCCATATTTGTATTTAATCTTAAGCAACTAAATGAAATATGATTAGTGAAAATCTATTAACTCAAAATGTGGCCTATCGTCGAAGGATTGATCAGCGAGAATAACACCATCTCTATCCCAATTACCGCCCCAACGGATTTTGTGAGTTATTATGTTCTGCTCAAATAAGGTTTCAGATACCGCATGGATAATTCCAGCTAAATAACTAAGGTGCTCGTTATCCCAACTTGCTTTGTTGTTAAAATAGGCATAAATATCAACGGCCATTGAAGGCAAGAAATTATGTTTGCTTTTTTTATTAATCCCATCGAGTTTGGATTTACCTTCCTTAAAATATTGCATCTGATTTTCTAAATTCCTATGTCCTTCTGCAATTCCGAAGTCAATATCGCTAATTTTAATCGCTTCATTCATAATAGTTTGAAGGTCGGCGTGACATGTTCTTAATCTAGATTTACTACTTCTTCCGAATTTATACATATAGTGAATACATTAAAACACAACTGCTAAATTAATATATCAGCAGAATTTAAATAAGGTTTGATAAAATTAATTTGATAAGAGTTCCATTTTAAACTTCGAACTTAAGTCTTTATCAAAACAAAGGAAAACAATAGATGCTATTGCTCTTAATTCAGATATTTCAGGACCGCTTAATTTATTTTGAAATATTCTTTTTAATTCTAACATTGGCTTTTCAAGCAAATAAAACAGAGGTATATTGGCAAATATTTTAAATTTCAATGGCTTAAAGTCTCTAACAAGCAGTAATACTTTTGTTTGAAACTCCAGCGGCTTCATACTTCCGTATTTATTGCAAATACTAATAATTTTTTCATTGGAAGTTTTAGCCAGGTCACCAACACTTTTTATACCCTCATCAAATAATTTAGATTTCCAGTAAGTACTGACGCCTTTGATTTCTATAATATCATTATTTGCCAGTCTTTCCAAAACTAACTGGCTATTAGTTCCAACTGACCAGTTTTCAGAGCTTGGCACATCTGGTACCGGATCTCCGTATTTATAGTCAACCTCCAATTCCCAATCTTCATCACTGGGATATCTGTCGGAATTTAGCAATATGGATTCTTCATCATCATCATTTACTTCTGCAAGATTTTGCTTTCCAAATTTTACTTTGAGTTTCTGCATTTGCATGCCGGCTTGTTTTCCGGTAGAATTAGCAACTTCAAAGGCGAACTTAAGTTCGCCATGAAGTTGCAATATCAATTCATTAACATCAAAATTACTTAATGTATTCATGTTATAGTTTTGAAGTTAATTTCTACTTCTCCGTAAACATTGGCTTTCACCTGCGAAGTTTGCGGATCTTTATCTGTAGGAGGTTTCACAAAAAAGTGAACATTCCTTAATTCAGTTGGACGTGATAATCCAACAAATCCAGGAAACTTTCGTTTTACGAAAATTCTGGAGATATTGAGATTAGTATCACCACCTCTCGGATCATCAGAAGTTTCCTCTTCATCATCCTCCACTTGAAGAATCTCAAAATTTAGTTTTGCATTTATTTTCCCTGCATCCACCACTACTTTTGTAGCTCCTCGCGAAAATACTTTTGAAAGAAGTTCATATTGCTTGGCGCCAAGAATATTCTTAACCGCATCATAAATTGCAATTACATCTTCTTCTGTAAGTTCCTTTTCCTTTGGTGAATAGCCTGTAAAAGACTCAATGGGAGGAGATTCCAAAACATTCTTTTCAGGGTTTGCCTTAGTATACTTCAAACCTTTCATGATACTTGTACCTCCTTCATTATCGGGAAATAATCTAATCATTTCAGTTTTTAGCATATCATCATCAATCACCATATCAGTAAATACTTTCATTTCCTGCGACAGTAGTTCATTCAACTGTTGCCAGTCTTCCTCCTGTCTCATTGTTGTAGTAATTACTGCTTCAAATGTGTCGGAAATCAATTTTGAAACGAAATCTGAGAACCCCAGTTCAACAGGACTGCTAATTGAATCAGCCATAACACATTATTCGTTAAGAGGTAAATAATCGGTTTTAAAGTTTATCCTTACCATACCGAAAATATTAACCCTGCTTCCTGACTTATCTCTGTCAACTTTCTCTGCAGTACTAACATTAACACTGCTATATGAAGTTGAAGCAGAAGCCTTACACCAAAGCGAAGCAAAAGCACCTGTTTTTGCTTTTGCTTTGAAAGCAAAGTTTTTACGGTTGTATTGTTTTGACTTTGCCTGATAGAATGAAGATCCGTAAGTTGAAAATGTAAGACGTGTTTCAATTAATCCATCTTCCACTACCAAACGTAAGATACCTTGTTTTACCATCTCTTTCAGCAGATCATATTTATTAGCTGCCAGTCTTTTTGCTACTGCTTCTAAAATAAGGTCATACTTAGATTGATCAATGTTACCATTGGCCGGCACTACACTTTCATTGGCAGTACCTTCAAGACCTTCAATAGCCAGAGCATCTTTCAATTTCTTGACCTCATTATTACTCGCTGATGTTGATAAACTTGCAGTTGGTTTTAACTTGGTGGCATCTTCACTGTCACCACTTGCATCGTTGGGAGGTAATACCCTTGATAAGAATTGCATTATCTCATCACCACCGATATCATCATTAGTATCGTTAACATATTGAGTTATCGATTTGCTTACTTCCTTTATTAAGGAAATATAAGCTTCGGTTTGACGAATGTTTGATGAAACTAGTGCATCAAAAACGTCAGTTACCAATTTTGTTGTAAATTCCGGAAATCCAATTTCCGACAGGCGACTAGCCTGATTTACAGCGTCTGATGTTGCCATAATCTTGTTGTTTTGTTTGTTTATAAAAAGGATTCGCTTACAAATGTATATAATTATTTATCAAAAATCAAATAAATATTTTCTGATTGTTAAATATTTATCAGCTGTAATCTGTAAAATTTCACTACTTTTGGAACATCAAAAATTTTGGATGTTTAAATTTAAAATGGAGTCGGTGAGGTAAATAAGTTTTTGGCTTTCTGCCAGATGCTTATTATTTCAATTTATTCTCAAACATGTTCTTGTTTGGGTATTTTCTATTATTTTTATTAATCATGAAACATGCTTAAAAGAAATGTGTGTTTCTCAAAAAATTTAAACATCATGAGTAGTGAAGTAAAATCGATACACGAATTTGATATAAATATTATATGTGAATATTATTCAAATTTCCAACGACAAGGCCCAGGTAGTAAAGAAGTAACCTTAAAGGCCCTGAGTTTTATCAACAATTTGAACGAAAACTCCAAAATTGTTGATCTGGGTTGTGGAACAGGTGGACAAACAATGATACTTGGACAAAACACAGCCGGACAAATAATTGGAGTTGATCTGTTTCCAACTTTTATAAATATCTTCAACAAAAATGTTCAACAATTCAACCTGCAACATAAAGTTAAAGGTGAAATTGGTTCCATGGACAATCTCAGTTTTAAGGATGAAGAACTGGATTTAATATGGAGTGAAGGAGCAATTTATAATATTGGATTTGAAAGAGGACTTAAAGAATGGAGAAAATTTCTAAAAAAAGGCGGCTATATTGCTGTATCTGAAGCAAGTTGGTTTACCGAGAAGCGTCCTCCAGAAATTGAAAAATTTTGGAATGATGCTTATCCTGCAATTGACACTATTCCGACAAAAGTATTACAAATGCAAAAGGCGGGTTATGTTCCCGTTGCAGCATTTATACTTCCTGAAAACTGCTGGACAGAGAATTTCTTTGAACCTCAAATCGAGATTCAAAAAGAGTATCTTGAAACACATAAGGACAACACTCCTATAATAGAATTCATTAAAAACCAGCAATATGAATCTGTTTTATACAATAAGTATAAGCAGTATTATGGTTATGTTTTTTATGTGGGGAAGAAACTATAAATAAACATAGGGGTTGCCTTAAAAGGGCAACCCTTTTATAAATTAAAATATAGTTTTAATATTGGCTTAACAAGTTTTATCAATTTCTTAAAGATGTTGCATTTAATTAATTATACTTTTGCTATAATCAATAATAAGTATTAATAAATCTAAAAAAATTATGAAAAAAATTATCGGAATTATACTAATTGTTGCAGGTTCATATTTCGCTTATCAAGGCTATGAGACAAAACAAACATTTGCTGCAAAAGTTGAAAGGGAAACTACAGAGGCCCTTCGTAATATTACTGGTAATGAAACTGATTACGAAAGTGATACAAACCTGCGTGCTAATCTTGAGTTATTTGGAGGTGGTGCAGCAACTCTGATAGGGTTAGTTATTTTAATAACTGGATTTACGGACAAAAAATAGGACTGAATATTATTTATGCTCCCTATTCAGGAAAATAAAAGTTGTTATTGACAATCGCTAATTTATAAATATAAATAGTAAAAATAAAATCAAAAGCCCCTGCAGACTAAAGTTTGCAGGGGCTTTTGCAATACTACTATGAAATTTTTTTATTGTGGTACTACATAAATATTTGCATTATTTCTGTATCCAGAATTATCCATATACCAATCAGGAAAATCTTGACCTGATGACTGTGCCCATGCTGCAAATTTCAAATGGGCAGATAATATATCAACTTCTTCAATAGGATAATCGAAATTTATAGCAGTCTCTATTGCCCAAGGCAAACCTGAATTTGAACGATAATACTCTCCTTCTTCTGGAACTGAAATATCAGCAAAAGTGCCGAAGTAATCAGGATCTACAAATTCAGTTGGTGGCTGATCCTTTAAATGAATTTCATAACTACGATCCTGACTCACAAAAATAAATGGATTGTAGGGAGGAGTTCCAATTGATGCCTGAGGAGTGCTAAAATGTGTAGTAATAGTATTAACTGTTGTCTGCACGTATTTTCCTCCAGGGATAGTATTTGCCATTCCACCATCCATTATGGTATTTATATTATCAATCGTGATGGGACCGGACATACGGCATTGCTTGATACGGATGATGGTAATGAACTGAATCCCCATTGGCGGTAATTATTAGATAAAATTTTATATAAACCCTGTCTTATGGCAGGGTTTTTTATTATCACTTGTAATTAGATAAGTAATAATTTAATTTCTTGTAACACAAAGGAATACAGGAGCCAATGTGTAAACAAACGTAAATTATACTGTTTCAGGAGGGAAATTCAGCATGGTAGATCTAAGAAAAACAGCATTCATTTTTCCGGGACAAGGCTCACAGGCGGTGGGTATGGGAAAAGACATTTATGATACTTATCCAACGGTAAAAAATATTTTCAACAAGGCAGATGATGTGTTGGACTTCAGTATATCTTCGCTTTGTTTTGAGGGCC
>PKTD01000119.1 GCA_002869315.1 Marinilabiliales bacterium
TATACCCAAATTTCTGTCGTTGTCATATACATTAACCAAAGAGCGCTCCATAAAACTAATAAAGTTTGAGCTGCAAATCATTTCAAATCCACGGGGCTCTTTAAAATTACCAACAGTGAAATTACCAACCCAGGGGATTTTTGTAAACTTTATATAGGCATCTTTAATATCAACCTTATTACCTGAAAAATCTAACTGAAGTTTGTATTTTATAGATTTAAAAACGGTACCTGAAGTATATAATCTCAGGCGCCTGAATTCTGTTCCGTTTAAAGCATCAAAGTTACTATTCAGTGAACTATCTTGAGACATAAACATTAAATCGTACTGTATTCTACCACCAATTTTTACTGAAAAGTCCTTTTCAGGCGAACTGAAATTTAACCCATTATTCCAATAGGGTTTTAAGTCTTTCTTTTCCTGCGCATTTGCATTTACAAACAGAAAGATAAAGGCAATCACAAAATAAAGCTGCTTCATGATAATATATTGGTTTTAAAAAAATCGTTCAAAAGTATGATATTCTTTTGAATTACTTGAGCCTAACTTTTATAAAGCAAGGATTATGATCAGAATCTTTAAAATTAAGATCTATTGTTTTTGTATTTAA
Organism: Marinilabiliales bacterium; assembly: GCA_002869315.1. Classification (GTDB taxonomy): domain Bacteria; phylum Bacteroidota; class Bacteroidia; order Bacteroidales; family F082; genus BM524. Next base: position 611 of record PKTD01000119.1, read on the forward strand.
TACGTCAATATTTGGTGATACCAGGAAATAGTCTAATACAGTAGTAGGATTTTCTCCTTTAACGAAAGGCTTATAATTCTGCCTATTTGTGGGTGCTGTTGCATCGTAAGCCCATTTCCAGCCATCTGGCATAGTATTATTATCCATCTGAACTGTAGAAGCAAAAAATTTATGACCATTAAAACCATTTTCTGGTTTAAAAGACGGAGGGTTGGCATTCCAGTCGCCACCAGCAATTACATAATTGCCTTTCTTATATTCCTCAATCATTTTGTCTTTTATTATCTGCAACTCTTTTACCCTTAGCGATTTATTAACCACATATGCGGAGTTGTGAGTATTTAAAATAACCAAGTCTTTACCATTTTCCAAAGGAAATCTGGATAGTATAAAACATCTGTCGAGCAGAAATAACTTATTTGGCCATGATGCTATAAGAGGATAAGCATATCTTGTTGCTTCCTGTATGGGGAATTCTGAAATACTTAACATACCACCTTTAACGTAACCCAAAGGACCATAAAGGGGAATGGGAACAAATTGGCAGTGATAGTTTTTTGCAAAAACAGAGTGGTCATTTTTCATAATGTCCATAATTTCATCTACCTCATTTGCATGATGACTTCTTCTGGCTTTACGGTCCACTTCCTGTAAAAGAAAAAAGTTAATACTATCCTGTTCAGCAATAAACTGTTCAATATTATTTAGATATTTTCTGCTCATTTTTTTCGATGGACGAACTTGTTTTCCATTATCGTAAAAGAAGTCCATTTCTGCTCCCAGTCCGGCATAACCAATATTCCAGCATAGTAAACTAAAAGTATCTGCCACAAGAGGTTTAACTGCAGCCTCCGGCCCTTCTATTTCCAATATTTCAACCTCATCGGGGCGGTAGTCGGTTATGGTAATATATAAAATGAAACCAGCAAAAACCAGAATCAAAACGGCAATCGCTTTAAGCAGGAATAGCAGAACTTTTTTTATAATCATTTTTATGCATTTAATAAGGCAGCAATTTAATAAAATATTTCCGAATTCTTTTTTTAATATTTTTGAAGAATAAATAATATTTGAGTATGCCAATTTTAGGAAGTATAATCAAGCGAGCCTATTCACTAAGAAATGTTCCTTTTGAGATGAAATCCAACTCTACATCTCATAAAATAAGTCAGCATAAACAACTTGAAAAACTTATTAGAAAAGCCCAATTTACTGCTTTCGGGGAGCATTACGGCTTTTCTAAAATGCTCGAAAGTAAAAATATTATTGATGAATTTAAAAAAACTGTGCCCATACATGATTATAAGTCCATGTACAAAAGATGGTGGTACAGAGCTTTAAATGGTGAACCTTATGTTTCATGGCCTGCCAAAGTAAAATATTTTGCCTTGAGTTCAGGAACGTCAGAAGCTTCCAGCAAATATATTCCAGTTACTGCCGATATGCTTAAAAGCATAAAAAAAACCAGTATACGTCAGTTGGTGTCAACAGTTAAGTTTGATTTTCCGGAGAGTTTTTATGAAAAAGGAATGCTAATGATAGGAGGGAGCACCCATCTACAGTATAATGGTACATATTATGAAGGAGACCTGTCAGGAATAACAGCCGGCAATATTCCATTCTGGTTTCAGCATTTTTATAAGCCTGGCCGAAGGATATCAAAAACTCCCGACTGGTCTACCAAACTGGAAGAGATGGTAAAAAAGGCCCCCGACTGGGATATTGGTGTTATTGTTGGGGTTCCTGCATGGGTGCAAATACTTCTGGAAAGAATAATTGAAAAACATAAGCTTAACACTATACATGATATATGGCCAAACCTCAGGGTTTATGTGCATAGCGGAGTTTCCTTCAAACCTTATGTGAAGCGTTTTGAAAAACTTTTTGGAAAGGAGGTTATGTATCAGGAATCATATCTGGCTTCAGAAGGTTATATTGCATATCAAAATAATCCAACATCCCAGGGTATGGAACTGGTTACCGATAATGGTTTGTTTTATGAGTTTATCCCATTTAATGATGATAATTTCGATGATGATGTTAACCTTAAGAAAAGCCCACAAACATTTACCGTCGACGATGTGGAGGAGAATAAAGAATATGCTTTATTGATATCATCAAACTCGGGAGCATGGCGATATCTGATTGGCGACACCATTAAAATTGTTGACAAAACAAGATGTGAAATTGTAATTACCGGAAGAACGAAATTTTTCCTTAGTGTTTGTGGAGAGCATCTTTCACAGGAAAACATGAATCGTGCAGTGGAGCTTTTACAGGAAGACATGGGGATAGAAATTAATGAGTTTACCGTTCATGCTTTTAAGTATGGTAGTCTTTTTGCTCACCGATGGTATTTGGGGACTCGCGAGAAGATTGACAATAAGAAAGCGGCCGAAATAATTGATAACCATCTCAAAAATTTAAATGATGATTATCGCGTAGAAAGGATGGAGGCAGTAAAAGATGTGGAAGTAAAAGTAATTCCTGAACAGGCTTTTCATGACTATATGAAGGCAAAAGGAAAAGAGGGTAGCGCCAACAAATTTCCCCGCGTACTTAAAAATGGAAGAATAGACGAGTGGGAAGATTTTCTGAAAACGAATAATTATATATAAACATACAACATATAACACTTAATCAGTGTCATTATACTGAATATTTTAATGTTCCAACATTATAAAAATAAGTTTATGAAGGCAAAATATTTCATATTTGTATTGTTCATTTTAGGTTCATTACAAGTTATTTCGCAGGAAAAAACTCCTGATTATAAAAAATTGCATTACCTCTCCCAGGAGGAGATGCTCATGCCATTAAATACAGCAAGAGACTTTATTGAAACAGATCCGCCTACTGGTTATGCCAGAAATGTTGCAGAATTCGATCAAATGCAAGCAGTATTGGTGAGATACCCTTTTGGTATTCCCATCAGCCTTGTAACTGAGATGTCAGAAGATACCGAAGTTATTACCCTGGTTTCCAATGCCTCAGAGCAGCAAGTAGTTGAAAACCAATATATCTCTGCGGGAGTTAATATGGACAATGCCTCTTTTTTAATTACTCCTACCGACTCATATTGGGTAAGAGATTATGGTCCATGGTTTGTCTTCGACGGAGATAATAATCCCGGAATTGTTGATTTTCCTTATAATCGCCCACGACCAAACGACAATAATGTTCCAGCAGCCGTTGCCGATATGCTAGGAATTACATTATACGGAATGAATGTATATCATACCGGAGGAAATTATATGACAACAGGTATGGGTCAATCATCCTCAACCGATTTAGTTTATGATGAAAACCCCCAACTTACTGAGCAGCAAATTGCTGAAAAGTTCAGCAGTTATCTTAATGTGGATCCTTATCATGTAAGGCCTGATCCACTGGATGATTATATAAAACATATCGATTGCTGGGCTAAATTTCTTTCTCCAGGGAAGATTTTAGTTGCTGAAGTTCCCGAAAGTGATTATCGTTATGAGGATTATGAGGCAGCAGCAGATTATTTTGCAAATCAAATTTCTTCCTATGGAAAACCTTATGAGGTGTTCAGGGTTTTTGCTCCCGGAACTCCACCAAATACTCCTTATACAAACTCATTAATATTAAATAAAAAAGTTTTTGTTCCTTTAACAGGAAGCCAGTATGATGATGCAGCAATAGATGCATACGAAGAGGCAATGCCCGGATATGAAATAATTGGGGTTACATATGGTGGATGGCTTAATACCGATGCCTTACACTGCCGCACAAAAGGAGTTGCTGATATCGGAATGCTATATATTGATCATATGCCAATGCTGGGTAATGTGGGCTATCAGGAAAACTACGAAATAACTGCTGAAATTTATTCCTGCTCCGGCCAACCTGTTTATAACGACTCTGTTTTTGTTTATTATAGTGTTAATGGAGAAGAATACCAGCAAGCAAACATGACTTATTTGGGTGATGATGAATATAGCGGAACCATTAGTGGTATTTTGCCGGGAGACGAAATAGATTATTATTTATACGCTGCCGATTGGTCGGGCAGAAGAGCAATGCATCCCTATATTGGAGAACCCGATCCTCATGAATTTAAACCTTTTGGTATTGTGAATCAGTTGGAAACAAATCCTGATACTGTTCTTTTCCTTAGTGTAGACGACATGATTACGGGTAAAACTATGAACATAATAAATACCAGTTCCAGTGATGTTACAATTACCGATATTACTGAGGAAGGTAATTTTGGATGGTATGTGGAAGAAATGCCTCAACTACCATATATAATGGAAATGGACGACACTCTGGAATTAAATATAATGTGTTATCTGCCGGTTGAAATGCTGGGAACTCTCATTAGTGATACTATGTATATAACAACTCCTGCAAAAGTATACGATCAACTTTTAATGATCGACAGCGATCTGCTTTCAGGAAATATAGAAAATGAAGCAGATAGTTACACGGTATTTCCCAACCCTTTTGTTGAAAACACAAAATTTGAATTTACTTCAAAAGGTTCCGAAGAAGTAAGCCTTGATATTTTTGATATCAGCGGTAAGCATGTTTATCACTTTAGCACATCATCATCAAACGGACTTAATAATTTGATTTGGGATGGGAATTCGTCCGACAGCAAAACTCTTCCCAAAGGGATGTATGTGTATAAACTAAGTGTAGGTGAAAAGCTAAGTTCAGGAAAACTTTTAAAGAGCAATTAAACTAAAATTGTAGTCAGATATACTGCCATTGCAATGGTTATGGCAATAATTATATATGTAATATTTTTTGGCGTGCTATCCCTTTCCGGATCGTAATCAAAATCTGTTCTTTCCATAATTTAAAGTTTAGGGTAGTTTATTAAGTCGCTTTCCATTTTTAAATGCAACCACAAAAGCATCGCTGATACCATTTTGGTTTCTCAGTTGATTTCTTTTTTGTCGGGCCTGTTCATAAGTAGCATATGAACCCACAGTATAAATATAATATGAATTATGACTGTCTTGCCTTATTTGGGAAGCAGGAATATTATACATATTACTTATTTTATTTAGCTCCATGGTTTTACCATACTTAGCAAGTATCTGCACTCTGTATTCAAACGCCTTACTATTTTCCAACTCGCCACTTATTATTATAACATCATCTGTTTCAGGCTTTTCTACAATAACTTCAGTTTCAACAATTGGAGGTACTATTATAAGATTATCGTTTTTATTCTTCTGAGATGGAGAAACATCTTTCGACTTACTGGTATTGCTGGCACCATAATCGTATTCAACCACCTGCACTTCTCCAGGATTTCTCTTATTATAATTTTTGTTTTTTGGTTTATTTTCAGGAGTAATGGTACTTTTCTTAGTTTCAGGACCCTTATTCTTTTTGTATGCAAATTTATATGCCAGTCCAACTGCTGTATAGTTAAACACATCATATTTAAAGCCACTAACATGGCCATCCAGCATATCTGAATTCATTATTCTGTTTGCGCTTTCCAAATTAACACTCAACTGGTCGTTTATGCGAATATCCAAACCCAGTCCGCCATGAAACGAACCCTCCAGGGTTCTTCCTCCAAATCCTTTACCATTACCTCCACCAACAGTTTGTATTTTTGTTTTTGTACCCAGTTGATATACATAGGTATTGTAATTAAGCAACCCAAGTCCTACTATTAAATAAGCATTCAGAAATCTTTTTTGCTTATAACGAGAAAATATATTGTTAATATTTACAGTAGTATTAATATTAAATTCGTAATAAGAATTATCGAAATACTTATTCCAGGCCCTCCTTGTTCCACCAAGTTTTCCATACAAACCTTGTCCTCTAATACCAAATACAGGAGAGAGTTGTCTGTTTAGTTGTAAGCTTACTCCTCCTCTCCATTCGTTTTCATAATTTGTAACAGGCCACCATTGATACTGCTTTACATCCCCAAAAAACAAACTTGTTCCGGCGTTTATTTGCATTTGCCAATATGGTCGGAAACTACTATTGGGCGAAAAACTTTGCGAAAAGGAGAAACTTGCCAGCAAAAGAAAAGCAGTAATAAAAATTGTTTTTATTGATGTATTCGAGTACAAACGCATAATTCTATTTTAGGACCATGATATATTATCATAATTAACCCCTAAAATACAGCATAAAAATCAAGAAAAACTGCAGGTTTTAATTAATATTCCCCAACCAATTGTTAATATCCTCAAGTTGTAAAGCGGTTATATCAAGTTTGTTTTTCTTACGATAACCATTCAGTTTTTGATGTATTACAGTGGCTTTGGTTTCCTTTAATGAATCCAGACTGCTAAAGCCTGCATTGATTATATGCTCGGCCCATTCTTCCGCAACACCAATGTTTGTTAGGTCGGATACTGAGAATACTTTTTTCTTCACCTCAGGACGCATTTGAGGGAATAATAATACTTCCTGTATTGATGGCTGGTTAGTCATTATCATAACCAGTCTGTCGATTCCGATACCCATACCCGATGTTGGAGGCATACCATATTCGATGGCTCTTAGGAAGTCCTGATCGATAAACATGGCCTCATCATCACCCTTTTCGGCAAGTTTAGCCTGCTCTTCAAACCTGAGACGCTGATCAATAGGATCGTTTAATTCGGTATAGGCATTGGCGAGTTCTTTACCATTAACCATAAGTTCGAACCTTTCCGTAAGTTCATCATTATCACGATGGCGTTTACATAGAGGTGACATTTCCACAGGATAGTCGGTAATAAAGGTAGGTTGTATAAAGTTAGGTTCACACTTTTCACCAAATATCTCATCTATAAGTTTTCCTTTTCCCATAGATTCATCGGTTTCCACATCAAGTTTCTTACAGGTATCACGAAGTTCTGCTTCGTTCATATTTCCCACATCTATGCCTGTAAATTCTTCTATGGCTCCAATTATTGATAATCGGCGGAAAGGCGCTTTGAAATCAATAATATTATCTCCTACCTGTACCTTTGTAGTTCCATGAAGATCGAGGGCTATTTTTTCTACCATCTTCTCGGTGGTTTCCATCATCCAGAAGTAATCTTTATAGGCTACATACATTTCCATCTGAGTAAACTCAGGATTATGAAACCTGTCCATACCCTCATTTCGGAAATCTTTCGCGAACTCATAAACACCTTCAAAACCACCTACAATAAGGCGTTTTAAGTAAAGTTCGTTGGCTATCCTCAAATATAAAGGCATATCCAAAGCATTATGATGGGTTATAAAAGGCCTTGCTGCTGCACCACCCGGAATGGCTTGTAAAATAGGTGTTTCTACTTCCAGGTAACCCTTATCATTGAGAAAGTCGCGCATTGACTTAATGACTTGTGCCCTCTTAATAAAAGTGTTTTTTACGCCATCATTTACAATTAAGTCGACATAACGCTGGCGATATCTTTGATCGGGATCTGAAAATGCATCATAGGTAACGCCATCTTTTTCTTTAACAACAGGTAAAGGCCGCAGTGATTTTGAGAGTATGGTGTATTCAGTAACATGAATGGTTAACTCTCCCATTTTGGTATAAAAGGCAAAACCCTTAATACCTATAAAATCTCCTATATCCAGAAGTCGTTTGAAAACAGTATTATACATTGTTTTATCCTCACCAGGACATATTTCATCGCGCTTGAAATATAATTGCATTCTACCTGTAGAATCCATTATTTCAGTGAAAGAGGCAGCACCCATTATCCTTCTACTCATTATTCTTCCTGCCATGCTTACTTTCTGGAACAGGGTATTGTCATCAGGAAATTTTTCATGAACCTCTTTGGCAGTAGCATTAACTTTATACTCTGCTTGCGGATAAGCGTTTATTCCAAGTTTGTTTAGTTCTTCCAGGGCGTTACGCCTTACTACTTCTTGTTCACTAAGATGCATATCATTATAAATTTTGTGCAAAAATATAAAATGAATCGTGACCTATACTATAATTGTGCTGAAATATAGGATAAAACAAAATATGATGGTAATGAGACGGGGATTGGCAAAATGTATTAGGGTATATAATGCTAGTAATTTTTTATGCATCCGTCTCCCGACGGAATAATTATGATGTTTAGAGTAGTAAATAATATTCCGCCGGTAGGCGGATATATCTTAATAACCTCAGGATACTTCCTTTGGCTATTATCAATGGGTTTATCAATAAGCCTGAAGGGCCTCCTTAATATAACAACTGCCCGACCTATATTATAAGCCGGGCAGTTTAAATTATTAAAATCAGAGATCTTACATTACAACTACTTTCTTGTAAACCACCTGATTGTTTTCTAAACGAATATTAACGAAATAAACACCAGGGTTTAAGTTGCTAATATCGATACGTCCACCATTGAAAGATGATTTTTGAACAACAATCTGTCCTGATGATGAAACAACAGTAAGATTGGCATTGCTAAATCCTTTAAGGATTAATTCATCTTTTGCAGGGTTAGGATAAACCTTAACCATTGAAGCGTCAATTAATTCATCTTCACCTACATATTCAATATAGTAATGGAATTTATAAGTTTTCTTTGTAAATAGATCCTCAGCATATACATCTACACTTGCAGTACCAGGAATAGCGAATGCCATATTTGTAATTCTTGTGGCATTTTCATCCATTGCTACGCTACCTAAAACAGGTTCTTCAATAGTACCTTCAGGAAGTTTTACATCATACTCATAAACATCAGGATCGAAATCTTCCATAGGAATGCCATCCAGAGTTACCTCTGAAAGACGTGCCTCATTGGAATAATCCAAATCTTCAAGTCCGTAAGCAGCTTGATAAACCTGCTTGGTTGATGGATCCTGAATGAAAACAACTAACATCAAATCATCAAATTCTTCAACATTGGTTGTAGACATATCATAACTATAAGTAAACTGAACAGGAACACCACTTGTAAACGACTGGCTTGTACCATTTCCATTAGGGAACATCTTCATCATCACATGCTCAAATTCGGTTTCTCCATTTGTAGAAGCGTTTTCAGTAGTTATTTTTTCTATTACCACATTATGAACCTTCATTGATGAAGTGTTGGCAAACGAAATAATATTAGTTGTAACATTAATTGTTGTTCCACTCATGGTAAATGAAGAGGCTATGTCAAATGTAGTAGACATATTTTGTGCCTGATCTAAAATTGCCTGCGCAGCTGAAGTAGAGGTATTGATGTTAGTTCCCATACCAATTAAGTCAGGAACAGCATTGATACCATAAAATGAACGACGAGTACCACCTTCGGCAGTATAATAAGGGTCGCCCGATCCAGGCCAGTTCATTTGGTATTTCAGTAAGATAATCTCATCGGCATGAGTGTTACACCAAGGTACAAACTGTGCATTAAAACTAGCACAAGGTGCACATGTTGAACTTGTAAACTCCTCAAACAATGGCATTACAGGGAATGAAACCGATTGGTATTCAATAGTTTTAATAAGAGTGTCGTTTGACTGGTCCATATCGGAACCACCATTAACGCTATTGATATACATTTCCAGATCATGGCTTCCCAATGGAGATGCCCATGTGCCTCCAAGGTCAAGAGTTGCAACCTCGGCAAAACCTAAATTAAGATTGCTATAAGTAGAATCTCTTACAATTCCTCCATATGAAACCCAACTTACATTTACCTCGTCTACAACAGTATTACCAATATTCATAATATTGGCAACAACAGGAGCAGGATTATAAATTACAGAAGGGATATCTATTGATGATAATTTTGCATCAAATGCTAATGGTGCAAAAAACTGAATGTCATCAAGATACCATTTATTTACCCAGTTTAAATTTCCTTCAATGAAGAAAGAAATCTGGAAATAAGAACCTGTAATCTGATCACCTGTAAGAAGAATACTTACTTCTTCAGCGTCGATGTTTTCACCTGGTGTTTGTTCCCAAACTGTTACCCAGTCGCCGCCATTTCTGGTTGCAATACCTATAGTAACACCTCCGCTATTCATTAGATAAGAATGCTTAAAAACGATAGCAGCAGTATCTGTAGAATTCATATTAACTGAAGGTCCAATTAATCTTGCTGTTCCGGTATAATTAAATCCTTCAAATACTCCTTCAGGAACATTACCTCCTGCATGTGAAGTTTGGCTTAAGTCCCATCCAGTAGTTAGTGGCAATTGACTCCATCCGTCAGGTGGCATTTCGCCACCGCTAAAGTCTTCATTGATAAACGTTTGAGCGTTTGTAAAGCCCACTAACGATAAAACGATTAATAATGATAATAGTTTTTTCATTTGTGTATTTATTAATTAGTAATTATTTTAAAATCAATCTTTTATTTATTATTCCATTGTCGTTTCTAATAATTAACTGATATGCGCCTTTGGCAAAAGCGCTAAGGTCTACGCTGAGGTTAGACTCACCAATTAATTTTATATTAGAATCTTTGTATACAACATTTCCGTTTGTACTGACAACCATAATATCCACAAGGCTGCTTTGGGCAGCATTTATTTTCAAATTGAATATTCCACTTGAAGGATTAGGGTATACATTAACATCAACAGTATTTTGTAACTCATTAATTCCGGTACAATCAACATATTCCAGAACAATTTCATCAGTTACAACACAACCATTGGTATTTGTTACTTCAACACTAAAAGTTTGTGTTCCATAACCATGTCCAACTGTATCAACTGTAATTGTTTGTGAAGTTTCTCCATTTGACCACATATATGTTGATCCTGCATTTCCTGCATCTAATGTCCAAACAATATCAGGACAGAAAGTAGTATCAGCACCTATGTTAACAACTGGCATATCATAAACCATAATATAAACAGAATCCATTGAACTAGCACCAGAGGTATCCATTACATGAACAAAGTACCATGTGTTAACATCCGGCATAACAGTTACTTCAGCATCGCTGGAAGTAAATCCTTCGGGATTAGATGTCCACTCATAAGAAAGCATTCCCTGAATACCATAAACATCTGTACTAAGCATCATTTCCTCTCCTGAGCAAAGAGCCTCACTATCAGCATTGATATCTACCATCATACTGCTAATTGTTAGGCTAAGATCAACAGAAACTTCATTTGCCAAAGGATCATTGGAAGAAAATACAGCAGTTGCAGCATATTCGCCCGGATCCATATCGTGTGAATCGAAAGTTACATCAATAATTGCGGTATCGCCAGCCTGAACAGCTCCAATAGTTGGGCTAATATCAAGCCATCCCTGCACGTTTACTGTATAATCTTCTACTTCTCCATATTGTGTATTTCCACATGGGAATAAATCACCAACGTATCTTACGCGAACTCTCATTCTTGTTTCGCCTGTTTTAGCACCTACAGGAGGTTCTATTGTTGTGGTATAAGGTCCATTACCCGGACTGCCACTAAAAGAAATTACTCCATCATCAAACACACCATTCTGATCCCAATCGATCCATGCAGCACATTGGTCAGAGTCATATGGATTTCCGTTAGTAACCGTCATTTCATATGATCCACCAATTTCAACTGTAGTTGACTGGTCGGTATAATCACCATAATATGTACTGGTTGATTCATTATCGATATCACCAAAAGTAACATGGCTAATATATTCATCTCCACCACCAAGGGCTTCACAATAGTCTAATACTTCGCGCTCTTCCTGAATAAAAGTTGAAATACTATATACAAGTTCAAGCTGTCCGTAGTTTATAACTGTAATCTGCTTAGTTGATAAAGAATCAACCACAAGGTTTTCATGAATAGCCATAGGATCTACTGAAATATGAGCATCACCCCACTGAACACTAGTTCCTGCAGCACCTGATTCCATATCTTCTGTATATGTTGCTGTTACCTGATAATCGTAATAACCATAATCGGGAAGCATATCCATATAAACAGTATCTGTTGTTGAAGCAAGGAATTCACCATCTCTGTAAATATTAAATCCAAGGAAGTTTTCGCCTTCTTCATATGTCCATATTAAATCGCAAGCACCAGTTTCAAAGGTTACTGCAGCCATAAGGTTGGAAGGTCTGTTTAAAGGATTAGTTTGGTAAGGTGAGCAATAAGTCATTGCTGTACCTGTACGGTTGTCTGTCCATACCGGATATACCCATCCGTCTTGTGCAATAATTCCAAGGTAGTCACCCATATAACCTCCGGCAAGCCCAGGTATTGCTGATGGTGTGAAAGAAACATCACTTACTTTAAAGTCTTCCCAGGTCATTCCACCATCTTCTGAATTGGCACAATAAACTTCTGCCTGGTTGCTACTTACATTTCTATCATCATAGAAAACAGCAGAAACAACACCATTAGCAGGATCTACTGTAATCCATGGGAAATAATGTTCTTTTCCCAAACCGGATTCGTCCTGATTTACCTTGATGGCTTCTGACCATGTAGCACCATTATCACTGGATTTACTGATATATACATCTATGTCGTTTCCTGTATTAACACCGGGAGTTCCAACATTTGACCATGATACATAAATATCACCACTATTTGCTCCATTACTAAGGTCAACAGCGCAAACAGGGAATGAATTTACACGATGGTTTTTACTTGTTTCAGTAGTTCTGATACCTCTGATATTATTAATTACTCTTGTGGCTTCTGACCATGTTGCACCACCATCATAAGATACTGTAAAACCTATTGCTGATTCGTCTGTTGGCCATCCGTCATAAATTGCCCATACTACATAAACTTCTCCGTTAGGACCGGTACCAATATTAACACCCTGGTTGTGGCTTCCTGCGTTAACAGCACCACTGATGTTATTATTTATATCCCATGTTAATCCATCATCTGAAGATACTGCAATGGCAATTTCTGCATCGCTTGCACCTCCAAAGTTTGTCCATGCCACATAAAGATTTCCTTCATAAGGACTGGTAGGACTGTTGTCTATCCACATATGGTTTTTATCGGCAAGACTACCAGGGTTAGGAGCAACGGTAACCGCTGTCCATGATCCACCCTGATCATCGCTATATGAAATTCCCATACCTCCGGGACTGCTGATATAGTTTACATACCATCTTCCGTTAAGGCCTATGGCTGTTGTAGGGTCGCCTGAATTTCCACCACCAGCACCCTGCACTTGTCCTTCCCAGGACTCAGCAGCATCGAAAGAATGGAAATCATTGGCGCCATAAAGACTACCAACAGGATTTTGAGTAGAGTTATTTGAATTTAATACAACATCAGAATTATTTGGGTCAACAAAAACAGAGTTCTCACTTTGTGTTGAATTAACCTCTGTTACAGGAACATCTGGAGAGTCATCTGTTAAAACACTATAGGCTTCAATTTGACTACCTGTGAAAATTCCCATGGGAACTTTTACATCAGGATTAAAGTCAATATAACCTTGTTCGGCCATATTTACCCAGTAGTGGGAGTTGTCAATTCTGGTATCAACTTTATTTCTGGTTTCCCTCTCAGAAGGTTTGCCACTGCTTATGGCCCAGTTAACGCTGAAACCTAATACGCCTACTAATAAGGCGATGATAAAGAGTCTGGTTCTTTTCATTTGATAGTAATTAGTTTCATAATAATTTAAAGGACTGCAAGATAATAACAAATAATTAAAATCCTGAATTTTTCATAAATGCCTGCTTATTTTAATTCAAAGATATAAAAAAATGTATATAATCTGCTAATTTACCTGACAGTGTGGTTGTTATAATGGTTGTCTAAGTAAAGTCGAAAAGTTGGGTTGTCAAAGTTGTCGTTGTTGTCGAAGTTGTGGGATTGTTGTGGTTATCGTAGTTGTCGTGGTTGAGGGGTTGTTGTGGTTGTCGGGTTGTCATGGTTATCGTAGTTGAGGGGTTGTTGTGGTTATCATTGTTGTCGTGGTTGTCAAAGTTCTCGTTGTTGACGGGTTGTAGTGGCATAGGTTATAATAAGGAGTTAAGGGTACTGGCTATTGACGGGATTGCCACTCCGTCAGCCGACGGATCGCAAAGTCGTATGTCTAAATTTGCAAAGGTTAATGAAGGAGGTGTTTCATAACATGTTAAGGTACTGATATTCTGAGCGCAAACTCAAATTCCAGGTCAACCCGACAACAATTATAACCACTATAACTATGATAACCACGATAACAATGACAACAATGATAACCCCTCCTACGTTAAAACTCCAGAGGACAATGCATGACAAGTCCTCCTTCACTAAAGTTTCGGAGGACAAGGAAAAAAGGGCCGCACCAAAAGCACAGCCCTTCAAAAATTTATTTATCAGTTAATTACTTTATAATCACCTTCTTATCAAGAACATATCCTTCACCTTCTACAAATATCGAATAAATACCCTTGGCATTATTTCTTAAATCTATTTGCTTTTTGAGGTCATTGTTTATGTCCACATCATTTTCAGAATAAACAATTTTTCCGCTTATGTCAGCAATTCTGATATTTACAGTTTCCCTGGCAATACTCTTAAAATTAATATTTAGTATTCCATTATTAGGATTAGGATAAATGCTGAATTCTACCTGAGCAGCATTTTCATCTATAGATGTACAATCCAAAAACTCCACTATAATATCATTGTCGGCTTCACACCCATATTCAGAGGTTACAAGAACACTAATTTCCTGTATTCCATATCCATATCCTGCTGTATCAACCACTAAAGTTTGTGATTCAGCACCTGTAGACCATAAATATTCACTTCCTGCGTTTCCAGCATCCAGAGTGATACTGCTGTTGCCACATAAGGTTGTATCGGCACCTAAATCTACAGTTGGAATATCAGCGAATATAATGGTAACACTTGCTGAAGCGCTACAACCACTGGCGTTGGTAACATCTACAGTATAGGTATTCTCACCACTACCACTAACAGTAATCATCTGAGTATTTTCTCCGGTAGACCAATCATAAGTAGAACCTTCGTTTCCAGCATCCAGAGTATATTCAGTTTCACCGCATAATATCTGATCTTCTCCCAAATCAACCACCGGCATTTCATTAACTACAATTTCAACAGTGTCGGTCATAGTAATTATACCATCGCTAACAGCAACTATATAAGAAGTATTTTCCATAGGAGAAGCCACAGGATTTTGTTCTTCGGAAGTAAATCCTTCAGGGATTGAAGTCCATGAATAAGTATAAGTTCCGCTTCCGCCCACAGGCTCGGCCATTAGGACCGTAGTTTCACCCATACATATAACTTCAGGATCCGCAGAAACTGATATTTGCAAGTCGGTAACATTCATAGTAACAGGAATATCGAAGAAAGGATTATCTAAATCGTTGGTTCTTAATTTTACAACATCCTCATATGTTCCCTGTTCTAAATCTGTAGCATCAAAGTTTAATGCAACGATTAATGAATCACCTGGCTCAATAATTGCTTCCTCCGGATCAATGCTTAACCAATCGGCTATCAATAAAGTATAATCTTCTGTTTCACCATATTCGGTATCGTCTATGGCCGACATGCTCTTATCTGCCGACAGGCGTACTCTCATATTTGTTGCTCCCTGAACGCTACCTTTGTCGATAGTCACTAGTCCGTAGAACAAAGAGTTATCATCATTTGATTCAAGAACTATAGCACTTTCATCAAATTTACCATTGGCATCCAGGTCAATCCACACATAACAAACATCTTCCGTATATGCATTGGCAGTATGAACCCGTATTTCATAGGATTCATTGCTCCTTAATATTGCAGGATTATGGCTATACATCATATACGGATTGTAAGACGAACGATTATCAATATTGGCAAATTCCACTCTGTTAATATATTCGTCGCCACCACCTTTTGAAGGATTTATCTGATTTCCCTTTAGGGGGAAGAAAGGGGATAAATTATATTCCAGAGGAAGAACACCGGTATTTTTAATTTTCATATCCTGGGTTTGGGTACCGTCGATATAAACATTTGCTACATATTCGCCGGGCACTACCTCTATGGTTGCACTACCATACTGAAGTTCCTCTTCCGGACCACCGGATTCATTATCGCCACCATAATAAGCAGTAACCTGATAATTATAATATCCATAATTAAGAAGGGTTTCAGTAAATGACTCATTTATAGTTTCATCAACAAGAACCTCATCTCTGTAAATTCTGAAATTCTGGAAGCCGGTACCTTCAATATATTCCCAGTTTAGTGTAACCTCACCGGTTTCCTGTGAAACAGAAGCGTCTAAGTTGAAAGGAGAGTTAATCTGCAGAGTTTCGAAAACAGAAACATAAGTCATGGCATGACCCGATCTGTTGTCTGTCCATGCAGGATAAACTTTTCCATCCACAGCATGTATAGCAAGGTAGTCACCAAAATAACCGCTAGCCATTCCCGGAATAGGAGTAGGGGTGAAGGTAACATCACTAACTTTAAAGTCTTCCCAAGAGTTTCCGCCATCACTGGAGTTGGCCACCCATGCTTCCGCCTGGTTATTATTACAATTACGATTATCATAAAAGATAGTACTAATGGTACCATTGGAAGCGTCAACGGCTATCCATGGTAAATAATGTGTTTTTCCAAGGCCTGTTTCATCCTGATTTACTCTTATAGGATCTGACCAGGTAGTACCGTCATCTTCTGATTTTATCATATAAATATCAGTATCATTTCCGGTGTTAACGCCAGGCTGTCCGATATTTGACCATACCACATAGATATTTCCGCTATTCGGACCATCGCTGCAATCAACAGCCATAGAAGGGAATGCATTTACCCTCATGTTCTGGGGCACTCCTGTATTTCTGATTCCTCTGA
>PKTD01000124.1 GCA_002869315.1 Marinilabiliales bacterium
GTTGTTGATTTGTATTTTAAATTGAAGTCGGAAGGAAAAACTAAGGTAAATGTATATAATGTTTATGGTGATAAAGTGTTTTCTGAAAGACCAGAAATTATGAATGACCAATACAGCATGCGTATTAACCTATCTGATAAACAACATGGCACTTACTATATTATGATTGTTAATGGCAATAGTTCAAGAACAGAAAAAGTAAAGATATAATTAAACAATAGAGTAAATTTCTTATGGGGAATGGCCGGAGGGTTGTTCCCTTTTTTTGTATGGTCGAAGAATCGAAAAGTCGAATGGTCGAATTGTCAAATAATTGAGATATTTTAATTAACGCCACTATAAAACCCGACTATTAGACTATTAGACTCTTTGACTATCAGACTATACTTGCAACCCAACTACTCAAACCACTCCTTAATTGTTTTATTGTAGTCTATTTCACTATGATGAGTAAATTCGTTGGTACATGAATCATAAGTATATTCCTTGGCCCATTCTTCATGATTTTTAGAAATTTCATCAACGGCATTAATAATGAATTCCAGTTCCTCATCTGTCATTGTAGGGTGCAGTGACACTCTAACAAAGCCTGGCTTTTCTGATAGGTCACCACTATTTATCTTTTCTGTTATTCTTCTGGATTCTTCAGGAGTAACATTAAGCAAAAAATGTCCGTAGGTTCCGGCACATGCGCAGCCTCCTCTTACCTGAATTCCAAACCTGTCGTTAAGAAGTTTCACAATTAGGTTATAGTGTATGTCTTCAAACCAAAATGAAAATATTCCAAGACGGTTATCAATATTATCTGCCAAAACATTTAATCCCTCAATTTTCCCAAATCCGTCGAAGGCCAGTTTTACTAATTCTTTTTCTCTTTGGCTAATCAATTTTGTATTCAGTTGATCTTTTAGTTTTACAGCCAGAGCTGCTCTTATGGTTTGAATAAAACCCGGTGTTCCACCATCTTCACGCATCTCAATATCGTCGAAGTATTTATGTCCTCCCCATGGGTCCGTCCATTCAACAGTACCACCACCCGGATGATCAGGAACGCTGCAATTATAGAGCGACTTACAGAAAATTAAAACTCCCGGACCTCCCGGGCCGCCAAGGAATTTATGAGGAGAAAAGAAAATTGCGTCCAGTTTCATCTCAGGATCCTCTGGGTGCATGTCGATATCAACATAAGGTGCTGATGCGGCAAAGTCGATTAAGGCAATTCCTCCATGCTGATGCATAATTTTGGCAAGACCGTAATAGTTTGGTTCAACTCCTGTTACATTTGAACATGCTGTGAAAGAGCCTATTTTGGTTTCTCTGTTTGAGTATTGTTTGATTTGCTCTTTAAAGGCCTCTACATCACATAAATTATCTGGTTTATGTTCTATCAAAACAACATCTGCTATTGTTTCTAGCCAGGAAGTATGATTGGAATGATGTTCCATATGAGTGATAAAAACCACAGGGCGTTTTTCCTCTGGTACCTCTTCCTTATTATAAGTTCCGGTATAATCCTTTAAGCCTAAAATTCGTTGAAACTTATTGATGACAGAAGTCATACCAAAACCAGCGGTAATTATTACATCATCTTCATTAGCATTTACATGTTGCTTAATAATCTTATGAGCCTCATTATAGGCACGAGTCATTAAAGTACCTGTATGAGTTGTTTCAGTGTGAGTGTTGGCAACAAAGGGGCCAATTTCATTTGCAATCTTATCTTCTATGGGTTTATAAAGTCTGCCACTAGCGACCCAGTCGGCATAAATTATTTTTTGTCTGCCATAGGGTGAATCAAAATAACTATCGTTACCAATTATATTTTTACGAAACTTGCTGAAATGATCACTTAATCTGTCCATACTCTAATACATAAATAATCCGTTATGAAGCCTGATGACAACTATAAATATAAATTTGATGCATTTGGCTGTGGCAAAATTAAGAATTATATGGTATTAAAATATTTTATTAGATAAGTCGAAATAAAAGCAATTAGCAATGCTACTCTAGCCATGGATCCAGGTTGGTATTAGGGCTGGCGTAAATATCTGTATTTGAGTAGCGTAAAATGGTTTTCAGGTATTCTATTTTGGATTTGGCAAATTTCTCTTTATTGTCAATTCTAAGGATATGGTAATAGTCGTTAATGGCCTTCGCATTTTCACCTATAGCCATAAGTAGTTCAGCCCTTTTATATAGTAAATTAATATCAGGCTTTTTTTCAATTAAATCGTTCAGTTTATTTAGTTGCTCTTTCTCTTTACTCATTTTTTTACTGCTGTTGCCATATCCCATTAATTCCATAAACTGAGCCCAGTTTCTATGACCACTGACCAATAACTAATAACCAATGACTATTCACCATCCCTATCAATCACTCTTCGAAATCCTCAATAAACTAATTTCAATATCCCCGTTTTCAGGATATATACTAATCCAGTTATTATCTTCCGAAAACCATTTATACTGATTTCCTACCCTTATTATATAATCGTGAGATTCATTATCGCCAGGCACACTAACTACGAAACCACCATTTTTAGCGTTCCCAATACCATAACCGAATATCATTTTAAATTCGTTGCCACTTATATTTTTTGCTTTTACCAGTATATAATTACTTTTTCTAACATCTATCCTGATAGGCTCAAATTCAGTCTTTTCACTGGTGTTGGATGAAATAGGAGTTTTAGTTTTTATTACATCAACTATTGCATTTGTTTCTATGAGGTTGGTAATCTTCTTAATCATCTCTTCAGGATAATCTTCTTCCGGGAATATCTTATCAGCCTTTTGGTAGGCGGTTATCGCTTTATCATATATTTTTGCTGCATATAACTTATCGGCATCGGCTACAGCCAGATTATATTCATTTCTAACAAGTTTTAATTTCTCCTCTATCAAACTGTTAGCCTCAGCAATTTTCGTTTTAGGGTATGCTTCTTCAGGCTTTAAACTGGAAGCAATTTTATATTGTACAATAGCTTCACTTAAGTTGGAAACGTCGAATAAATTGTCGGCTTTTACTATAGTTTCATTATATTTTCTTTCTATTTCAGCCGCCATCTTCTGAAGAATAATATTTATTTCACCAACTTTTTGTGTGGCATATTTATCACCAGGTCTGGAAACAAGAGCATTATTAAATGATGCTTTTGCCTGCGAATACTCCTTGTTAGCAAGGAAATTGTCAGCCTCTTTTATAGCTTCTTCATACTGCTTTAATAATTCCTGTTCTTTATTGTAGGCAATTTGTTGTTTTTTTATTTCTTCTAGTTTGTTTAGAGCAAAAACATCTTCAGGTTTCAGTTGCAGTGCTTCGTTTAATGCAGCAATTCCTTTTTCAAATTCATTTAGTTTTATAAGCGAATCACTACGGGCGATAAGTTTCTGATAATTGGCATCTATTTCAGCCTGCAAGGCTCTTTCTTCAAGTATCTTATCGATGTTTTTTATTTGCTCTTTAGGCTCGTTTTCCAGCGGTTTAGTAAGGGCGGCAAGTTCGAAAGACTTGCGTGCATCGGCATAGTTCTGTTCCTCGAGTAGTCGGCGGGCCAGATTTATTTCCGTTTCGTACTTAGCATCTATTTCCTTTTGCTTTTCGGCATTGGCAATAACATTTTCAATTTCATTTATTCTCTGAAAAGCAAACTCATCCTGCTTTATCAGCAAGGCTTCTTTGTATTTTGCTATTGCTTCAGGGTATTGCTTGTTATCCACCAATGAACTGGCAGCAGCCATTATCATATTAAATTTTTCATCTATTCTTTGTTGTTCAGCAATAAGGTTTAATTGCGTTTCAATTTCTACCAACCCGTCTTTAGGATATTGGTCATCAGGGCGAATACTCAAAGCAAGATTGTATTTTTCCTGACTTTCATTAAATTTTTTTTCTTCGAAAAGATTATCAGCATTTGCAATAATCGACGCATATTGTTCTTCCATTTTTGCCCTCCTTTGGGCATAAATACCATCGATTTCTTCAAGCTTTGTTTTGGGATAAGTTTCATTAGGTTTTAGTGTTAAAGCCAGATTGTATTCGCCTGAGGCTTTATCAAACTCTTCAATATTAAACAAACTGTCAGCAGCCTTTATAGATGTTTTATAATTCGCTTCCAGGTTTGCCATTTTTTCGCCTAATTGCTCATCGATACGGCTTATCATATCAGCAGTATAGGAATTTTCAGGCCATAATTGAGTTGCCGCTGTATAAGCTTTTTTTGCGGCGCTATAATTCTTATTTACATATAATTCGTCGGCAATTTCTATTTGCTTATTATATTCTATTTGCTTTTCAGCAAGGGGTTCATATTTCTTGACTTCTTCCTGTACAGCCCATTCTTCAGGAAAGATTTCCAAAGCCTTTTTCAGGTGGACAAGGGCTTCCACATAGTTTTTAACATTAATATAGCGGTTGGCCATTTCCACCTCTTGATTATAGATTTCCGACTTGGATTGGAAATCAGATCTGGCAACTTTGGCATCTTCTATAAGTTGTTTGGGTTGCTTGTTATCAGGAAATATTTTTCCTGCTTTTTTAAAATTGTTTATGGCCTCATCATAATTATTATCCGCTATATTTTGTTGCCCCAGGCTTATAAGTTTGTTGAAGTTTTCAAGATTTTCCTTCTCATTTTTCTGTGTAGTTTCTATCTTATCGATTTGTTCCTTAGCATATTCGTCTCCAGCTATGACAGCCATTGCTTTGGCATATTCCGCTTTAGCCTCATCTAGTTTGTTTTGTTCCAGGAGTTTGTCAGCCAACATAATGATTTCCAGGTATTTATCTTCCTTATCCATGCGGGAACTCATCTCTTCAACAATTTTATTGATTTGAGTTTTGGCATAATCGTCCTCAGCCTTAAACCTTAAAGCCATTTGGTAATATGCCTTTGCATCCAGAAATTGATTCGCCTCAAACTTTTTATCTGCCATAATGATGGCTTCGTCATAAGTTTTTGCCTGTTGAGAAAATACCATATTGGCACTTATGATAAACATGAGCAACAATAGCACTTGTTTTAAGTATTTTCCCTTGTAGAAATTCATTTTATTCAAAATTGATATTTTATTCAATAGCCGTTAACAATCAAGAACGCTTATTTTTCATTTTTATTTTTCACTAAATCAAGCCGTCAACTATTTCAAGTTTACGGTCGGCCATATTCGCAAATTCCTTATTGTGCGTAACAATAACAAAGGTTTGGTTTAAATCCTTTCTCAACTTAAAAATGAGTTTATGTAGTTTTTCCGAAGCTTCAGAATCAAGGTTTCCTGATGGCTCATCGGCAAATACCACTTCCGGATTATTTATCAATGCCCTTGCTATGGCAACTCTTTGTTGTTCACCTCCCGAAAGGGCAGAAGGCTTATGAGTTTCCCTGTCACTCAGATCCATTATATTCAATAAATCGCGGGCTTTAATTTCGGCCTTTTTTCGGCTTAAGCCGGAAATAAATGCAGGTATACAAATATTTTCAAGGGCAGTAAACTCAGGCAGCAGGTGGTGAAACTGGAAAACAAAACCCATCATTTTGTTTCTTATGGACGAAAGGTCCCTGTCGTTTAAATTTGTGAGGCTTTTCTCATTCAGAAAAACATCTCCTTTATCCGCTTTGTCAATGGTTCCCAATATCTGCAATAGGGTAGACTTACCGGCTCCCGAAGCCCCAACAATAGATACCACCTCAGCTTTTTCAACCTTCAGGCTTATTCCTTTTAGAACCTGAATATTTCCAAACGATTTAATTATGTTTTTTGCTACTAACAATTTTTAAAATTTAATGTTGCAAAGATACTAAATTGATGTTGTTAGCGAATCTTTATTAAATGAACTTAATTAATTATAGGATAAATTCAATTGGAAAAGTAGTGGCTTATTTATAAAATTCTCTAAATAATAAGAGTTTACAAAAAGTTTATAAAACTTATGGAAATGAACCAATTATTATTTTTACTTTTGGAGTTCGAAAAAAACGGTATAAAATTAAAATAATACGAAATGAATTTACACGAATATCAAGGTAAATCCATACTTAAAGGATACTGAGTAAGTGTACCATTAGGTATTGTTGCAAGTTCACCTGAGGAGGCATATGAAGCTGCCAAAGAAATACAAAAGAAAACTGGTTTCGATAAATGGGCTGTGAAAGCGCAGATACACGCTGGTGGTCGTGGAAAAGGTGGCGGAGTAAAGATTGCCAAAACTCTTGATGAAGTTAAACAATTTGCTGATGAGATTATAGGTATGATGCTGGTAACTCCTCAAACAAAAAAAGAGGGAAAACTCGTAAGCAAAGTATTGGTAGAGCAAAATATCTATTATCCCGGACCTGAAGAGGTGGAAGAATACTATATGAGTATTTTATTAAACCGCGATAAAGGTCAAAATATGGTAATGTACTCTCCCAGAGGAGGTATGAATATTGAGCAGGTTGCCGAAGAAACTCCTGATGAAATTTATCATGAAGTAATTGATCCTAAAGTAGGATTAACAGGTTTTCAGGCCAGGCGAATTGCCTTCAACTTTGGTTTAAGTGGTGTTGCCTTTAAAGAAATGGTGAAATTTGTTGCGTCTCTTTATAATGCCTATACAGGTGCCGATGCTAGTTTGTTTGAAATCAACCCTATAATAAAAGCTGCTGACGGAAAAGTTTACGCAGCCGACTCAAAGGTGACCATCGACAATAATGCATTATACCGTCATAAGGATATTGCAAATATGCGTGACCTCAGTGAAGAGGATCCTACGGAAGTAGAAGCAAGTCGTTTCGACCTTAACTTTGTGAAACTTGATGGTAATGTAGGTTGTATGGTTAATGGAGCAGGGCTGGCAATGGCTACTATGGACATGATCAAAATGTCGGGCGGAGATCCTGCAAATTTCCTTGATGTAGGAGGTACTGCAGATGCAAAACGTGTTGAAGAAGCATTCCGTATTATTTTGAAAGACCCTAATGTAAAGGCAATATTGGTGAATATATTTGGTGGTATTGTAAGATGCGACAGAGTTGCCCAGGGAATTGTTGATGCATATAATAATATAGGTGATATTAATGTTCCGATTATCGTTCGTTTACAAGGTACAAATGCAGAAGAAGGAAAACAACTTATTGATGAATCAGGACTTAAAGTTCATTCAGCAATTAAACTTCAGGAAGCAGCAGAGCTTGTTAATGAGGTGGTTGGATAATAAGATACTTGATGTTTATAGAAACCGCCACGCTTAAAGTTTGGCGGTTTTTTTTGTTATATTATTGACAATATTCATTATAGAAAAAAACATGCTCAGCAAAATTTTTGAAGTCGGGTTTGTTGTTTTCTGTTATTGCTGGGCAATCGGAAAATAGTAATTCAAAATCCTGTTTTTTATATTTCTTCTTTGATATTATAAGAGTCTCATTATTTTTTACAACATAGTAAGCTTTTGGCATATCTCCTGATATGGCAAAATCACCACTGTATGATTCTGCTGTTCTTGCATTTGGTAAATCTTATACCTCCAGTAAACTGTCAAATCCTGGATTTAATAATTGCAATAATAGGTATTTATCTTTATCGTGATGCTTTACCCTATTCCAATAAATATATTCTCTATCTACTACTTCCTTAAAATTTGAATTAGCAAGTTTGCTTAGATTTGATGATTGCTCTCCAATAATTTCCAGTTTGGCAAGCCCGTCAACTTTTAGTTTTAGCTGTTTTACCTCACTTGCTTTAAACTTTTGCTTAACCCCTGCTTCATCTTTAATATAAAAACTTGTCATGCCATTGTTTCCAAAAGATGCCATCTTTATATCTCCTTTTATAATAATGCCATCGAGGGTTGTTACTTCGGCTGTGCCTGAAATTGTATTTATGGGAGTTACAAACTGTGCAAATAAACTGTTGTTTGTAAATGAAATAATTAGAATTAATATTGCGATTTGTTTTAAGTAAGTCATGATTAGCATATTTGGTATTTTGGTAAAAATAACTAATATTTTGTTTTAGTTTTAATACTTTTACCCCTCATTAAAAAAGCATGAGTAATATAAATATTCAGTTTTATAATTCACCTTACGGAAAACTTATGATGGGAGATTATGAGGGTAAGTTATGTTTGTGTGATTGGTTTTTTCGAAATAAAAGAAAACAGATTGATAATAGGGTAAAGTCATTTTTAAATGCTGAATATAAGGAGAGTAGAACAGATTTACTTGAGAATACAGAGTTGCAGCTTGTGGAGTATTTTAATGGCCAAAGAAAAGAATTTGACATTCCATTACACCAAACAGGAACTAATTTTCAAAAAAAGGTGTGGAATGCATTACAAGAAATATCATATGGCAAAACTGAGACTTATTTAGGACTTTCCCTCAAACTGGAAAATGAAAAAGCCATTCGGGCAGTAGCAGCTGCCAACGGGGACAATGCTATTTCGATAATCGTACCTTGTCATAGAATTATAGGCTCTGATTCAAAACCCATAGGATATGCAGGAGGAATAAATACTAAACTAAAGTTATTAAAACTGGAAGGTGCTTTACAGGGAAATCAGTTAGAGTTATTTTAAAATTAATGGTTAGTTGAGTTTATTAGAATTTATTTTATCAAAAAAATCTTTTTTAAAACTGTCGCCAATGGGAAGCCTGTTATCGTTAATTATTACATGATTTCTTTCGATACTTTCAATATGTTCTATAGATATTAGATAAGACTTATGAATTCTAATAAAATTATTGGCCGGTAATGCTTCTTCGAGTTTTTTAAAACTTAAGAGAGTCATTACTTTTTCATTTTCAGTACAAATTTGTAGATAATCCTTCATTCCTTCCACGAATACTATATCATTAAAATTTATCTTCCTCGTTTTGTTTCCGTCTTTTACAAAGAAATAGGCTTTATTATCAGATATTTCCGTAGCAGAGTCAGGAGTGTGTTCTTTTTGTAGTTTCTCTTCAATCAGACTTTCATGAATTTTTTCACATGCTTTAAGAAACCTTTGAAATGCTATAGGTTTAAGGAGGTAATCACTTACATCCAATTCATAGCCTTTTATGGCATATTCGTCGTATGCTGTGGTTAGAATAATTTTAGGTTTTTTACTTAGGGCTTCTATCATTTGTATTCCAGTGAGTTCTTCCATTTGGATATCCAAAAAAATCAAATCAACCTCATTGTTTTTAAGGTATTCCAGGGCTTCAAGTCCGTTGTCGAACTCAGCCATTAAGTTCAAATACCCAACTCTCAAGATATAATCATGTATTTTTCTTAATGCAAGAGGCTCGTCATCTATGGCTATACATTTGATTTTCATAAATTAAATTAGTTTTTCTTAGTTCTTATTTTCAGTTTTACTTTGAAAACACCTTTGTGTTTCGTTATTTCCAGATTATGTGTTTTTGGATAAAGCAACTCAAGTCGGCGCTTTGCATTTTCAATTCCTATACCTTTGGTTTTGTCTTTATTCTGTTCATCCAGTTCACTAAACCTATTTATAACCTCAAAGTTAATACATCCATCATTACAATCCAGAAAAATTTCTATTCCGGGAGCTACAATATTTTTTAAGCCATGTTTGAAGGCGTTTTCTACAAAAGGAATAAATATCATAGGTGCAATTGTTAAGCCTCTGCAATTTTGCGTTTTGTTCTCGAAACTAACAAAATACTTATTTCTCATTCTGAGGCTTTGTAGTGAAATATAACTTTCCAGATAGTCTATTTCCTTTTCTAGAGCAATGCTGTCGCTATTTACTTCGTATAAAACAAAGCGCATAATTTCAGACAGTTTTATTACAGCATCTGAGGCTTTCTCAGTATCAGTGCCTATCAGAGTATCAATATTATTTAAAGTATTAAATAAAAAATGAGGATTAATTTGTGTGCGTAGTAAAGCCAACTCACTGGATTTGTTTTTTTCTTCCAGTTCAGCCTTTAGTTGCTGGTTTTTATACCAATATTTTAATAATTTAATTGATGTGAAAAATCCAACAACTGTATAAATATTAAAGAAAGTATAAAATGGATTAATATGCCAAAATGAACCCATTGTTTTATTATGCTCAGGATAAAAAAGAGGATCTGAAATATAATAAAGTATTACTCTTTGTAAAAGAATAGCTACAGCAGCAGATAGTAAAAAGTAAATTGAAAATTGAATATACTTCTTCTTAAAAAGAAATTTAGAAAGTAAGAAATATACTGTAAAATATGCAGCAGCAATATCTACAAATGCAGTCAGAGTAAGGCTGCCAAGGGTCCCTATTGGGTCGTACTTTTTATCCATCAATTGATATTGGAAAAAGAAAAACATAATATATGCTATCCAAAATACTGTATGGATAAATACTCTACCTATGCCGTGATTGAATGAAAATTTTGTCATTAGAATTCACATTTTATTACAAATTTAAACTTATTATAATTTAAAACATGAATGAGTAGATACTAATATACAAACAGCCTCTTTCAATATACGAAACTGATATCCAGTGTCCTAAAATATCAATACATTGATTTATCCGTTGGTAGACAGAATTATAGCATTGGTATAATAAAATTGATTCGCATTTTATTATAACGGACATTAGCAATTGAATTATTTTGAAACACACTGAAAAATGAAATATAAAGTACACAAATTTGAGATAGAGATGGAGAGAGACCAGATGCGTCTCGAGGAATTTATTAATACTCTCCGTGGAGATGTAATTTCCATAATACCAAATAATAAAAAAGTTAGTCTGGCACAGATATATGGTATTAATAGAAAGGTAGACTTCCTTTATATAATTGAAAAACTACCAGTTGGATAATAATATTAAAAACAATTAAAGAATCGCAATATGTATAAATTACTTTTAACTACTGCCATATTTATTAGCAGTATAATTACGGCTTTAGCCGGAAATGACGGCCCTTATATAATAGGCATAAGTGCCGAAATAAAATCCGAAATCTTGCAGGAAAACAGGGAGTTAATAATATATACTCCTGCTTCATATGCTTTTACTAATAAGAAATATCCCGTACTTTTCCTTTTGGATGGTAAATTTCATTTTCATCATGCCAGCGGTATAGTAGATTTTTTATCTACTCAGTCAATAATTCCTGAAATGATAGTTGTGGCCGTTGTTAATACAGACAGAAACAAGGATTTTACTCCAACAAAATTATCTCAGCGTCCGCAGTCGGGTGGGGCAGATAAGTTTATGGACTTTTTTGACAAGGAGGTTTTCCCATATTTAGAGAAAAACTATCGAACTTCAAATTATAGAGTTTTGATGGGGCATTCTCTTGGAGGTACTTTTGCTACCTATGCTCTTTTACAAAGGCCTGAATTGTTTAGTTCATATATTTCAGTTAGCCCATATTTAATGTATGATAACAATCTGCTAATCAGAGAGACTTTGGAAAAATTAAAGACTGATTATAAAAACAAAATCAACTTTTATATGACTGTAGGTAATGAACCAAATTATTTTGAAACATTAGATTTTTTTGCTCAATCTGTTAAAACAGCATCACCAAAAGGATTTAATTTTAGTTATGTAAAGCGAATGGATGATAACCATGGATCATCACCCCATTTGAGTATTTATAATGGTTTATTATTTATTTATGATGATTGGAAACTCTCTGATGAAGTATTTGCTGAGGGTATCAAAGCAATTGATAAACATTATAAAAGTATAAGTAAAACTTATGGCAGTAATATAGTCGCTCCTGAGGCAGTTATTAATCTTTTGGGATATAAATACTTAGCTGAAGAAAATTTTGAAAACGCCATAGAAGTATTTAAAGAAAATGTAAAACGATATCCTGAGTCAGCCAATGTTTATGATAGTTTGGGCGAAGCTTATGAGAAAAGTGGCGACATTAAAAAGGCTAGAGAAAATTATGCTAAAGCCGTTAATTTAAGTAAAAAAACACATCAACCAAATTATAAAATTTATCTTCAGAACTTACAAAGAGTTTCAGAGTAAATTGATTACTTTTTTCTAAAACAGCAATAAATAAAATTTTGTTTTCCACCGGAAGGCGTTATATGGTCATGATAAAAGCACTCTTCCTTTGTAAAATGTTTTTTCAGTTTTTCATTTAGGGATTTTTCTGAATATTGTTTTATATTCAGTCCGCTGCATTGATCAGGCCCCTCAATTGAGAAAGTAGCCAGTATTAGCATTCCACCCTTAGTAATATTGTTATTTAAGTTATTAATATAATAATCAATTTCATCATCATCAGTGAGAAAGTGAAATGCCGCTCTATCATACCAGAAGTCATATTTTGTGGAAGGTTTAAATTTTGCTGCATCTACCACCAGCCATTCAACTTTTTTAGCATCATCGCCCAAACGTATTCTTGATTTATTGATAGCGCTTCTTGAGATATCCAATACGGTTACATCCTGGTAATCAAGTTCTATAAGTTTGTCTATCAGTCGGCTATCACCTCCGCCCACATCAATTATTTTTGATGTTTTAGCAATATCGAATTTGCCTAATAACTCTAATGCTATTGAAGGATTTTCTTGGAACCAACTTACTTTCGTAGTGTCTTTGGTATTATATATTTTGTTCCAATGATTTTCTCTGGAAGAATGTGTACTCAATTTACCATTATTTTATAAAGGGCAAATATGCTAATAATTTGCTTATTTCCGATAATGCTGTCTAATAGTAAAAAACGATAAAATCAGGAACGGTAAAGTGGAAATTATAATTTTGAAATTAGCAGCAAGTATACCAACTAATAGCATAAATAATAATAATATTCCTATACTTGATATTGCTATTATTGTCAACAATTTGGATGGTTCCTTTTGGAATAAACTAATAATTAGTAATATTTGTCCTGCTAAAGGTATTAAGATTAATGGGTGAACAATAGAAGATGTTTCCGTAAAAATTTTAATAATTATATCGGCTTCAGCCTGAAAAATGAACTCAGAATTTGTTTGCCCCCATTCAAGATACCCAAAAAGGGAGGAAATAAGTAGTAATACGTTCAGGACGTTTTTATTATATAACATATATTGATTATTGTGGTATTTCAAAACAAAAAGTAGAGCCTTCACCTTCTTTACTTTTAATATTTATTTTGCCTTTATGCTTTTTAATTAACTCATTACACAGTATTAAACCAAGGCCGGTGCCTTTTTCGTCTTCTGTTCCTGGGGTGCTTATAGTATCTCCAAAGTTTCGAATTTCAGTTAAAACTTCCTCATTCATACCAATTCCGTTATCGGTAACCGAACAAGTAATTTTATTATTTAATATCGAACTTGATATTTCTACTTTTCCTTCCAGATTAGTGTACTTTATAGCATTGGAAATAAAATTTCTGATAACTGTATTTATCATATTTTTATCAGCAAATATTTCCTGATGATGTGATATTTTATTATTAATTGAAATTTTCTTAGT
Source organism: Marinilabiliales bacterium (assembly GCA_002869315.1). Taxonomy (GTDB): domain Bacteria; phylum Bacteroidota; class Bacteroidia; order Bacteroidales; family F082; genus BM524. The sequence goes on from PKTD01000124.1 coordinate 13,415, forward strand.
CTCGGCTTGCAGATTAAGTAATAATATTATTTCTTCTACCAAATTATATAGATTGAATTTCTCAGGCTTATAATCAATTTTATTTGTTTGCGAACGAGACCAATCAAGTAAATTTATTAAGAAATTATATGTGTTGTGAATTGTATCTTTTAATATAAGACTATAGGTTTTAACATTAGCATTGTCGCCCATTTCAATTTCACCAACAAGAACATCACTGAAGCCCAGAAGAGCATTAAAAGGTCCTTTTAAGTCGTGGGCAATAATTGTAAAAAATTTGTCTTTTGTATGGTTGCTAATTTGTAATGACAATAATGTTTTTTTGATTTTGTATTGATAAACAGCAAGTTTCCAACTTACAAATAATAAACCTAATGCAAAGATAATGATGCCTACGGTAACAAATTTACGTCTTTTAAACTGCTTATGGTAAAGTATTTCATGGGGCACAAAGGAAATTAGTTTCCACATTCTTTTGTTATTACTGGAACTTAAATTGTAATTGTCAGTGTGGAACTCCTTAAATGCTTTTTTGTTTATGGGATATATGGTTTTAAAAGTAAACAAACCATTGTCGGTAATAATTTGTGAAGATTCATTTTGCTTAATTATTTTCCATTCATGTGGAAATTTTCTAGAAAACTTATAATGCTTTTTATTGTCGTACATAAAGCCCCACTCCTTTTCCGAATCAGGGCCTTTTAACCAATACCCATCGCTATTTAGCAACATAAGCTGATTTTCGAGTACTGTATTTATATATGTGTTTAATTGATCCAGAATTATCTGGCCAAAATAATTGAAAACAAGTATACCACTTCTTTCATTATTAATGTTGTAAAGTGGCGTGGCAAAACGAATCATGGGTTTAAGAGGGATTTCAAGTTGTTTGTTTTCTACATTTAAATCAAAAGGAGATACAAAAATTTCATTTTTTTCTAGTTTACATGTTTCTGAGAAATAATACCTGTCCTTTTTGTTCTGCAACTGATCTTTTCTTACAATATAAGGATTACCCGAATTATAGTTTACCCTGATTATTTCATTACCATGTTTGTTTATAATTCTTACCTGATCATATGATTTTTGAAATTTTACCAGATTCAGAATATCGTTTTCTACATTTTGAAAGGCTTTTTCATCATTAGTGTTACATATTTCGGAAATTCGTGAGTTTAATTTAAGAACAAACATTTCCGAGATTATGTGGCTTATTTCTGTTTCAACATTTTTTAGTTTAGTTTCAACAACGCTGTTTTCCGAATCTTTATAAACCTGTAATTCTAGTTTTTCTTGGGTATTAATGATAATAGTCGTAGTAATAATAATAAGTGATATTATAGGTACAAAAATCAGTATAGTCCTCTTTATTACGAGTAGATTCAATCTTTTATTGAGTTCTGAATATTGTTGCTTTAACTTGCTTATCATATTTTATTTAAAAGTTATGTCTAAAGGCTGTATTCATATTTTAATGTTGAGATATTATATTAGAGACCATATATTATGTTAAAATTGTGTTTGTTATATTGTTGAGGTTTTAAAAGTATAAAAATTATTAGAATTCTATAATTTTATGGAAAAAAGCTAATTCATTAATTGATATACAATAGTAAAGTAATTTACTTTTATTTTTTAATGGAAGAATCCGGAATTTTCCTGATGTTATAAAAAAAATAAAAATACATAAGGTGTTATTAGTAAAGAGCATGATATCAGTATAATAACGAAAATTCATACTATTTTTCCTATAGTTATTATTAGGTTAAAACCTACCATTTTTTCCACTTGACAAATAAGATAATATTTATGACATTAGCATTCTAATGAAAACAATTATCAGACCGCTGAAACTTGTAATTTGAAGTTTCAAATGAAGCTAATAAAGAATTACAAGTACTGAAGACTGGTAAAACCCATAACATACCCCGTGCGCTTGCATATAAACATGAGCACGGGGTTTTTTGTTTTAAGTTGAACTGATAGCCTTGAAATTTGAGTGATTTAAATAATTACAGGTGTATAACTGATGTTTAGGATTATTAATACTTAAATATTTTTTACTTGTTAAATAATGATTTTGTGCTTGATATTGAATGTTTTAAAAAAGAATTAGTCTATAAAAACCTAGTATAATTACTAGTATTAAAAACCCCTTTTTGCTCCCTTGTTTGATGGTTTTTACTTCAGCAATTTTGAAGTAAAAAAACTATGAAAGATTTAATTATCAGCATGTTAGTTGTGTTCGTAACTGTATCATTTCAGCAAAATTTAAATGGTAGTAATAATAACATTAATAGTCATACTTTAATAGTAAATAGTACAAATCAAAAAATGTGGATTTCAGATAAATTATTTACAGATTATGAGATTTTCAAACCACTAGATTTAGTTAACTTAGGAGATTCGAGATTAAAGGTTAAGGTAGAAAACTCAAAACCAACAATTGCTAATGCCTTAATTAAAATTGTTACTCAGGAGGGAGTTGTAGAAATTGGACCATGCTTTATTGAAGAAAATATTATTTATCAGTATTATGTACTTGATGAATCATCTTATGTAGAGGTATTAAACTTAAGCGAAGAAGCTACTGTAACATTTTGGTTTGAATAGTAAATTAAAAACAATAGTTTTGTTGAATTAATAATTCATTAATTCTAAAAACTTGAAAATTGGTATATTTTATTTATTGTTATTATTGCCGGTATTACTATCTAGTGCTAATAAAATAGACTCAAATAATATCTTAGTAATTAGTAATAAAGCAGAAGATATGATGATGTCGAATCATGATTCTGCTGCATATTATTTTGATTTAGGTTTGAAGTTATGTAAATCCAAAGGCGATATACTGAATGAAATAAACCTGCTTCTAAATTATTCAAGATATAATAGTACCAAAGGACATTATGAAGTAGCATTTAAAAATTGTAAGGACGCTAATAAACTTTCTGAAGAGTATGGAATAACAAAATACGATTTTGAGATAAAAATGTATACTGGTCTGGTTTATTATAATATGGGTTTATATCTCGAAGGACTTGAGTTGCTTATAGACGCTCAAAAACTTTACTTACCAAAAAGCACATCCTATTACAAAAAAGCTGAATTGGATTATTATACTGGAATGGCATATATTGATATTGGTGATTTAAATAATGGGTTAGATTATTTAAATTCAAGCATCTCAATAAGTTTATTGAATAATGATTCATTATCTGCATATAAATCTTATTCGTTATTTACATTAGTTTTTCAAAACCCTGATACTCTTAATAAGTATTTTGATATATGTGAAAATATCTTGAAAAAACATCCAGAATTAGATTACCAAAAAGTAGTACTTAATGTAAATAAAGCGATGAATTATATTGATCAAGGTAATTTGAAAGAAAGTAGAACTCTTTATATTGAAGGAATACATCTTTGTGAAAAAAGAGGTTTTGATGAATATCAGGTATATCTTTATAATAATTTTGCTTATCAGTTAATGTATGAAAAAAGTTATGATAGTGTAATATATTATCTAGATAAGGCAAGTCGTATTGCATTTGAAATAAAAAATCTGGCTGCCCAAGCAGAAACTTACGACTCATATAGTGATTACTATACTAAGATTGGTGACTATAAAAATGCTCTCAAATATTCAAAACTTTATATAGAAAAAAGTAATGAATTCAGAGAACAGCAAAAAATGAAGGAAACCAGGTTTTTGTCAGCTGTTTTTGAAAATGAAAAGAAGGAAAACGCAATTTTAAAACAGCAAAATGAAATTAATAAACTATGGTTGTATTTTATTATAACTATAGCATTTCTGCTAATTGTTGTAGGAATGACAGTGTATTTCAGGCAAAGGTGGGCTCTCTCAAGAAGTAAACTGGAGACTTCAGAAAAAATAAA
>PKTD01000220.1 GCA_002869315.1 Marinilabiliales bacterium
AGATTTTTTCATCTCTTTAGTGTCAATCTTAAAATTGTAAGCTTGTTGTGCGATGGCACTGGCACCAATGCCTAAAGCCATAACAAAAAGTAAAATTTTTTTCATGATAAATAATAATTAATTAAACAATGATTTTTCTAATTTTTTTGAAGCAACAAATATAATATTAATACTTAATTAACAATATTAAAATGGTGCTAAAATGTTTGTCGATATTATTGCTATTTAAATAGACACTCTGATCTTACTTTGGTTGCACTGCAATGTGTTAAAACAGTTATTTTATGGTTAATTTTTACGAAAGAACTAAAGTGTGTGTGATCTTATAATTCTAAATATCATGATTGGAATTTATGGATTATTCCAAAGAAATTGATTAAACAGTTTTTTATTAGTTTCTTTGAGAATTTCTGTGTTTTCTTTTACTTCTTTTGTTATAATCCTTCCTTTTTGGCTTCTTGCGGTTTAGATTGTCCTTTATTCTTTCAAATTTAAGTAGTTGTTGATTAGTCAAATAAGGTTTTATCTCATCTTCAAAATCATCAAATATTTGTTTTTGATCCTCCCAGTGGGTCTGAAGATTATTCATTCTTATATCATTATATTTATCAAGTATAGGTCGGATGATTTTCAATTGTTCAGGAGAGGGTTCAAGAGCCCTTATAAAGCGATAATCCATTCCTCTTTGAGTAAATTCCTGTCTCATATTATCAATTCTTATCTGGCTTAGCCTGCTATTTGCCAAAAACCCAATTACAAATCCTAAAATTAGTGTTGCAATTATTATAAGTGTATTTTTCATTTTAATATTCATGATTGAAGTGTTAATAATTAAGAAATGAATAAAACTCTTCTTCTATTGGATAAGAATTTACACCAATTAGAGAATTAATACTAATAGAGCCATCCATTATATATATACTTGCTATAAGCATTAATATTGCTATGGCAGAACTTATTGCAATACTTTTAAAACTGCCAAACAAATCAAACGTGGGTTTAATCTTGTCAAATAATTTTTTATTAAAGTTTTCTGAAAAAGTGTGATTGTATTGTTTCAAATGTTTCCTTATGGATTTATAATCTTCCAATTCTGTTCTTAGCGAGGAACACTTGTCTAATTCCCCGTTAAGGATTTCCTTTTCTTCAAGGCTAAGGTCATCATCCAGCGATCTTAACATCAATTCTCTTATATTATCCATTTTTCTGTGTTTTATCCAATTTCAAAATTATGTGTCTAAGTTTTTCCTGCGCTCTCGACAAACGGGAAAGAACTGTGCCTATGGGCAAATTCAGAATTTCTGAAACTTCCTTAGTTGAATACCCTTGCATTAATCGCAAAACAATAACGCTCCTGAATTTAGGCTCCAACTGATTGAGCCCCATATTCACTATTTCTTCGGTGTCTTTTTGAGAAAAAATATCACTAATACTTATAATTTCTTTTGGCTTTTCATCAAAACTAAGCCATCTTTTCCTTTTTCGACTTTTTATTTCATTCAACGAGAGATTTATTGCGATACGCGTTAGGTAAGTCTTTAATGCAGAATCACCTCTGAATTTTCTGATGCTATTGTAAAATCTGACAAAAACTTCCAGGCCAATATCATCAACTTCTGCGACATTACCCAACATCCCTTTAATAACTATTGCAATATCATTTTTATACCTGTTTACGATGGCTGCAAATGCAAGTTTATCATCGCTGGCAGACATCTTTACCAAGTGCTCATCACTGTATTTCGAATAGTCCTTTGCCAATGTCGTTTAATGTGTTTGACAATTCAAATTATCGGTTTATTCCCAGCACAAAATAAAATTGCCCCGACACTTTGCCGGGGCAATTTATTTTATGATTAATTGTTTTTAGAACTTTGGGACTCTTCCTGGTGTATGTGGAGCCTTGATTTTGTCTAATTCTGTTTCGAGCATTTTCAATTTAGAATCGATTTCTTTTAGTTTTTCAAGTGCAGGCGGAAATTCCTCCATCATTATTTTATAATTTTCCAACTGCGTTTTAGTTGGTTCGGAGGTTGACTGCCAAGAAACATATGCAATATTTTCAAATCTATTGCTTAAAGGCATTTTCTCAGGTGGTACTTCTTCCCAGCTTGCTTTAGCAGGTGTTCCGTCGAAAAGAAAATCTATATCTTTCAATTCTTTAGTTATTTCATCTGCCTTATTAATAAGTTCAACATTAGCCTTAGGTGATTGTTGTAAGGCCTGTTGTATATAAGCAGATTTAGTTTTAAGACTTTCGAAGTACTTTTGAGTCCCACTTGTAACCCTCCATAAATCAATAACTTTGGTGTAAAAATTATCAAGGGCTACTCTGTCTTTTGCTGGTAAAGTAGTATTATTTAAAACCTTAGCCTCAAATTCAACCGGACCTGCCAATTGTTTAAGTTCTCCATTATGGAAGATAGACATTTCAACAGTATATTTTCCTGGCAAAGCTCTGAAACTACTACCTGCATTCCTAGTGGGATTGAATTCATCATTTCTCAGATTAACTGCACCAGGACTCTGGTATCTCAAATCCCAATTAGTTCTGTGAATTCCTTTGGAAGCTTTTTTATAAAACGTTCTGACGACATCTCCGGCAGAATTTTTAATATCAAATTTTAACCATGGGCCTCTTTCAGCAGCTTCTTTATCAAGAATTTCTTTTGTAGGCTGTGGTATGGGTTCTCCATTTTTAAAAAGTTCCTTTTCTTTTTTAAGTCTTTTTGATTTCAAACTTTTTGGGACCTCTTTAATGAAGTAGGTAAATGTGGCACCAAATTCTGGGTTCTTTGCAATATAAATTGCAGAACCTGTTCCATATCTACTTCCTTCCTGTACATACATTAATGCATCCTTTACAGGGAATAAAATAGCGTCTTCATTTTTAAGTTTTTCAGCGCTAAGTTCCCTTAGTGGAGAATAGTTATCCAATATATAAAATCCTCTACCAAATGTAGCAATTACCAAGTCCATTTCTCTTTCTTGAATAACAATATCTCTAACGGCAACATCAGGTAATCCGGCCGCAAATTTTGTCCATTCCTGTCCACCATCAAGGCTAAAATAAAAACTGAATTCAGTTCCAATAAACAAAAGATTTTTATTTACAGGATCCTGAAGAATTGAATGTACACTTCCATTTTCAGGTAAGTTGTTGGCAATTGAAGTCCATGTTTTTCCCTTATCATTACTCTTTAAAACGTAAGGTTTGAAATCATCACTTTTGGTATTATTAAATGTTGCAAACACTACATTCTCATCGTAAGAAGAAGGGCAGATATCTGAGACATAAGTGTATTCAGGTATATTAGGGAAGGATGTTATTTTGCTCCAGTTTTCACCATCATCTTCAGAAATTTGAATTACTCCATCATCGGTACCAACATAAAGAAGTCCCTCTTTTAGTGGAGATTCAGCAAGGGATACTATTGTTCCCCACTGCGATGTAGAAACATCTTTTGCTACGGCACTGGCAGGCCAGTATTTTCCCATAACTTTAAACTGGTTTCTGTCTTCATCTCTGGTAAGATCACCACTTATTGCTGTCCAGGAATTACCTCTGTCGGTACTTTTAAATAATTTGTTGGCTGCGATATAAAGAGTAGTTTCGTTATACTTGCTCAAAATAAATGGCGCATCCCAGTTCCAACGGAATGTTAATTCATCTTTCTGAGGAACAGGCTTAACCTTAATTCTCTCACCAGATTTTCTGTCGTAGCGATAAATATTTCCATATTGATATGCGGAATAAACTATATCAGGATTTGAAGGTTCACTGGCTTGCCAGAAACCATCTCCCCCAAGGGTTACTACCAACTCGTCGCTGGTAACACCTCCTCTGTTTATATTTTGTGAGGGTCCGCCTAAACTATTGTTATCCTGTGTTCCACCATAAACCCAATAGAAAGGTTCAGTATTATCAACATTAACACGATAAAACTGAGTTACAGGTAAATTTCCTTTAAAGAAATATGTTTTACCGCCATCAAAAGTTTCGTAAACACCACCATCACCCCCAATGAACATATGGGTAGTTTGTTCAGGGTCTATCCATATTGCATGATCATCAACGTGTCGTTTGTTGTTTCCAATACTTTTCCAGGATTTACCTCCATCGGTTGTGTATTTTGAATAGGTATCTACACTGAAAACTTTATCCTGATCTATAGGATCACAAATAAGTTCAGTATAATACTGTCCGCTACTATTATAGTCATTCATTTTGCTAAATGATCCGCCTCTGTCGGTAGAACGATATACACCTCCTTTTCCGTTTGAGGCTTCAAACATCACATAGATAATATCCGGATTGGCAGGAGAAACAACAATTTCCATGCCCCCTTTATCAACTCCAGGAATACCGTTTGTAAGTTTATCCCATGTTTTACCACCATCTTTGGATTTATAAAAGGCAGATTCAGGACCACCACCTATTTTGGTGTATTGTCTTCTTCTTCTTTGTTCAGCGCCGGCATAAATAACATCAGGATTACCAGGCTCAAAACAAATATTTGCAACTCCTGTGTTTTCGCTTATTTCAAGTACTTTTTCCCATGTCTTTCCACCGTCAGTAGTTTTGTAAAGGCCTCTGTCACCACCTGGCCCCCATGCTGATCCTTCTGCAGCTACATAAACTACATCAGAACATCTTGGATCTATAAGAATCTCGCCTATTTGCCTCGACTCCTTTAATCCCATGTTTTTCCAGGTTTTTCCACCATCGTTTGTTTTATATACTCCATTTCCATATCCTAAGGCTCGCTGGTGATTATTTTCACCCGTTCCCGCCCAAACAGTATGACTATTAGAAGGATCCATTGCTAAACAACCTATGGAGTATGCTCCATAATTATCAAATACCGGCTTAAATGTTGTTCCATTATTAGTGGTTTTCCATATATGTCCGGAAGCTGCAGCAACATAATAAATAGCATGATTATCTGGGTTAACAGCAAAATCGGCTATTCTACCAGAGGTAAAGGCAGGACCTATACTTCTCCATTTTAATCCGCTAAAAGTTGAAGATTCTACTTTAGTTTCACTTTTTTTATCTTCTTTCTTCTTCTTGGCAAAAGTGAATGATGCACTCAAAACAAAAATAAAAGACAGAAGAACTACTTTTAAGGTAAATAGTTTATTCATAATTATAATTTAAGATTAGAATTTATTCGATAAAATTAATAAATAAATTTAGTTTTGACTTAAGGATTATACTTTTAAGCATTTAAACTGATAGGTTGAAGCATTAATATATAAATACTCAGCGACAATATTAATAATAGTATACTCAGAGCCCAGTCGAATTTTGTAATGTTCAAAACTTTGGGTTTACTGCTTTTTATGTTCTTTCCTTTATAAAAGAAGAAAACAGCTATTATAAAAAATGAAGACAGTATTGTTAAATGGACTTTTGAATCATTAATAATACCTGTAATTATAAAACTAATTAGAAAAGTAAAAATTACTGGAATTATTATTAATATTATTATTACAATTATTCGTGTTGTAGTATTAGTTTTGTTTTTTTGAGAAAAGAAAAGTGAAAATATCGTTGAATTTACCATGCCTATTCTAATCATAAAAAATATTGAAATGCCCACCAGAAATATCATAGTGCCAAATGACAATTCCATAGTTTCAACGACAAAAATTAGTCCTTTCTGAGTAATAATATCATCTAGGAAAATTCAAAAACAAGCGTTAAATGCAAAAATATTTAACCATATAAGTAATAGTAAACCAGAAACCCTTAGGTTTTTAATAATGAGCATAAGCATCAAACTAATTATTGCTATAATAAATGATAATATTGGCTTGGAAAGGAAAATCGTTAATCGGGCATCATAGGTCCAAAGTGGATCCGTCTTGCTTTGTAGATAGTGTAGTCCGCTAATATCAAAATAGGCCCCTATATCAAAATCATATGCAAAATATAAAATGATGTAATTCCCTATGTAAAAAAGAAATAAGTATGAAAATAGCGCAGCTATCATTGATACTAATGAAAGCTTTAAATAACTCTTCAATTGTATCTTTTTCAAATCAACTAATTTATTGCGGTTTGTATTAAACAAAGGTAGGAAAAAATAGATAGTAGTGGTTTATTGTTTGCTAATGGTAATTGGTCAATTGGCCTTATTCACTGGTCGATTTGTATTGGAGATTGGTGACAGCAAATTGAAGATCACAATTCTTAGCTTAAATTAGTTAACAAAAGTTGATTTATATCAAAAAGAAAAAGCAGCCCTAAATTATAAGACTGCTTTTTTTCAAAATATTTATTTTTTATCAGATAGTTGCACTGCTAACGGCAAATTTTCTGTCAATTTTTTTAAATAGTCCTTGTAACACTTTACCAGGGCCTACCTCTATCACTTCTTTTGCCCCATCAGCAATCATATTCTGCATAATCTTTGTCCACATTACTGGAGCTGTTAATTGAGATATCAAATTAGATTTAATAATCTCTGGGTCATTTACAGATTGTCCGGTTACATTTTGGTAAATAGGGCAAATTCCTTTTGAAAATCTGGTATTATTGATGGCTTCTGCTAATTCAACTCTTGCGGGCTCCATTAGTGGGGAGTGGAATGCTCCTCCCACTTTTAACTGAAGTGCTCTTTTTGCACCAGCATCATTACATTTTGCTATTGCTTGGTTGATACCTTCAACAGAACCTGATATAACCAATTGTCCCGGGCTATTATAATTTGCAGGCACAACAATTTCATCAATTCCTGAACAAATATTCTCAACCTTATTATCTTCAAGGCCCAAAATTGCTGCCATAGTAGATTCCTGTATCATACAAGCTTTTTGCATAGCATCGGCACGTTTTGCAACCAATCTTAAGCCATCTTCAAAGGTCAGGGCTCTGCTTGCTACTAAAGCTGAGAATTCGCCTAAACTATGACCTGCAACCATATCGGGTTTAAACTCTTCCCCAAGAGCATGTGCCAGAATTACGGAGTGTAAGAATACTGCAGGCTGAGTAACATTTGTTTGCTTTAACTCTTCTTCAGTACCATCAAACATAATGTCAGTAATCTTAAATTTCAGGATGCTGTTTGCTTTTTGAAACATATCCTTAAGTTTGGAAGACGAATTGTATAAATCCTTTCCCATACCTGTAAACTGGGCGCCTTGCCCTGGAAATACGTAGGCTTTCATATAATTAATGTTAGATCTACTTTTATTAAATTAATCTGGTTGGTTGATTATTATTTTCTGTTACCGAAAAAACGAAGCAAAAATAGGAATAAATTTATAAAGTCGAGATATAATGTTAATGCACCCATTATTGTTAACTTTCGGGTTGTGTCATTTTCGCTATATATCTGAGCTCCAATACGTTTAAGTTTTTGCACATCATAGGCAGTAAGTCCGGTAAATATTAGTACTCCGAGAAAACTAATTATATAATCCATGGTTGCACTGCCTAAAAACATATTTACAATGCTGGCAATAATTATTCCTACTAAGCCCATAATCATTAAACTACCAAATTTAGTAAGATCAGTTTTAGTAGTATATCCTAATATGGCCATTGTGCCAAACATAGCTGCGGTAATTAAGAATGTAGTTGCAATAGAGGTGCCGGTATAGGCCAGAAATATAAAACTTAAACTAATGCCCATTAAAACCGAGTATCCCACAAACACTAATACCATAGTTGATGCTGACATTCTTTGAAATCCCATTGACATCCATAGTACTAATCCAAAAGGTGCTAGCATTGCTATCCATCCCATTATTGACATTGATCCTGTTTCGGGGTTTATCAGCATGCTCATTAAGTTTTCTGAGGAGGCAAAAAGCCATGATGTTGCTGCCGTAATTGCCAGGGCCAGAAACATCCACATAAATACATTTGCCAAATATGTTCTTGCAACAGGAATCGACATTTCTCTTTGCTGATAACCTAAATTGCTGTTATAATCGTTATTTAACCTATTCATTATTTATTGTTTTATTTTTCAACGCTTATTTTTAATCGGTATTATACGCTATGATAATTTTGCAGATATCAAATTAATAAATTCATTTCTGGTTTCCTGTTTATTAAATGCACCTGTAAAATCGCTTGTAGTAGTAACCGAATTTTGTTTTTGAATTCCTCTCATCGCCATGCATAGATGTTTCGCTTCAATAACTACTGCTACACCAAGCGGATTAAGTGTATTGTTTATGGCATCTTTAATTTGAGATGTAAGCCGCTCCTGCACTTGCAAACGACGGGCATAAGCCTCCACTACCCTTGCTATTTTACTCAGGCCTGTTATATAGCCGTTAGGAATATATGCAACATGAGCTTTCCCAATAAATGGGATCATATGATGCTCACACATTGAAAATATTTCTATGTCTTTAACAATTACCATTTCCCGATAATCTTCTTTGAATTTGGCAGAAAGTAAAATTTCTTCAGGATTATGGTCATAACCCTGTGTTAAAAACTGCATCGATTTTGCTACCCTCAGAGGAGTCTCTAAAAGGCCTTCTCTTTTGGGGTCTTCACCAATTAGATCTAATATTTCTTCATAGTGATGTTTAATTTTTTCTAGCTTATCAGGTGCAAACGTGTCTATTCTTTCGTAACCTATTATCTCTTTCTTTTGTGCCATTATATTATTTTATTGAATTTGATATTGTCAAAAAAAGTGCCATGCTTAATATTTAAGTCTATCCATAGTATTCAGCCGAATTATTTTCTGATTCACTGATTTTAACACAATGTAAATCAGCGCCCAAGGCTTTTATTTTATCTTGTAGTTCATTCCAAATACCTACTGCCAGATTTTCCGTTGAAGCAAGTTTTCCTCGCATAAAATCAACTTCCAGGTTTATGTTTTTATGATCCAGTTTTGCAATTACAGTTTCTCTGATAATTTTACTTAAGGTTTTAAGGTTTACCAGGAATCCTGTATGAGGGTTTATTTCACCCTTTAAAGTCACAAAAAGTTCATAATTATGTCCATGCCAGTTAGGGTTTGAACATTTGCCAAAAACTTCTAAGTTTTTATCATCTGAGTAATCTTCTCTGAAAAGACGGTGAGCAGCATTAAATCTTTCTCTTCGAGTAATGTAAATCATTTTATTTTTTTTGCAAAGGTTGGAAAAAAATTAATAATTATGTTTTAATTATTCTTAATTACTTGTTAAAGAATCTATTCATCACTAAATTCCTTTAATAATTTGCGGTAATTTGAGAATATACGTGCTCGTGAAACAAAACCTCTGTATTTTCCATCATCAATAACCGGCAGATTGAAATTGCCGCTATCCTGAAATTTTTGAGCAACAACTTCCATGGTGTCTTTTGAACTAACCAATGGGTCGGGCATAAACATAATATCTTCAACCATTGTGCTTTCATAAAGTTCAGGTTTGAAGATGATATTTCGTATATCGTTTACAAAAACAACACCATAGAAAACATTCTCTTTGTCAACAACGGCAATCACATTGCGCTCCGATTCGGATATTATCTTCACCAAATGACCTAAATTTCCTGCAGGATCTATGGTCCTAAAGTTGGTTTCTATGAGTTTTTCAACTCTCATCATCTGTAATACATTACGGTCTTTATGGTGGGTCATCAACTCACCTCTTTTTGCCAGTCGTTTTGTATAAATGCCATGAGGTTCAAAAATCATAATTGTTAAATATGAAATTACAGAAGTTATAATTAGGGGTGTAAATAACTCATAACCTCCTGTAAATTCGGCAATTAAAAATATTCCAGTGAGGGGAGCATGCATTACTCCCGCCATTACTCCTGCCATGCCAACTAAGGCAAGATTTTTCTCAGGAACATCGTGTAGAAAAGGAAATGCTCCCAAAATACGGCTATATAAAACTCCTGATACTGCACCCATAAATAGGGAAGGAGCAAATATTCCACCAACTCCTCCGCTACCTCCTGTTACAGCCATAGCAACTACTTTAAAAATAAGTATTAAAAGCAGAAAAAGTGAGAGCCAGGCAATATTTGAAAAATTCCCAAATAAAGATTCATTAATTAAACCCTCCGCACGATTGTTTATCAACTGATGCATAAATTCGTAGCCTTCCCCATAAAGGGATGGGAAAATATAAATCAATAAACCGAGCACTGCTCCTCCCAATAACCAACGTTGCCACTTTCTTTTTATAAGCAACATCTTACTTTCAATATACATACTACTTTTGGTAAAGTATAAAGATATTAAACCAGTAAATATTCCTAATCCGGCATAATATACCAAATGTGAAATTTTAAAACTCTGTACGAAATCGAATGAGAATAAAACGCCGTTTCCAAGGAAAAAATAAGAAACAGTAGCTGCTGTAGCTGCTGAAATCAGTAAGGGAATAACAGTAATCATTGTGAGATCCAGCATTAGCACTTCCAAAGAAAATACAACGGCTGCAATTGGGGCTTTGAAAATACCAGCTATGGCACCCGTGGCACCTGCTCCAACTAAAATCATAATGGTTTTATAATTCAGGTGGAATTTTCTTCCCAAAAAGGAGCCAATACTACTTCCTGTTAAAACTATTGGAGCCTCTAAACCCATAGACCCACCAAAGGCAATTGTAAATGTACTTCCCAGCATTGAAGAGTACATATTGTGAGATTCTAAACGACCTTTTTTTCGGGAAAGTTAATATAATATTTTGCTTACTCCATGTCCTATGTCATCGCGGGCAATATATTTTGCAATTAAAATTGAAAGACCTATACCTATTAAAGGAAAAGCAAGATATAGGTAATTTCCTTTAGCAAAGTCGAAACCGTGTGTTATTAAATCGTTGGTATAATGCACCGTATTTTTTAATAAAACAGCTGCTAATCCACTAATAAGTCCGATTATCAGGCTTAAAACTAAAACCAATCTTCTTTGGTTCTCATTTGTGCGAACTATTCTGTAAAACTTACGATTCAACAATTATTGTAAATTTAATTTATTCGAAAATAATAAAAATTCCCTGAGTTTTCAGGCTAAAATATTCTGCAAATGTAGTTTTTAAATAATCAGTAATATTTCAATTTATTATTTTATGGTATAGATAGAGTTTTATAATTTATTTAACTCACTTAAAATATCATGCAGTTGTAATAATGTTTGCGGAAAGGGATATTTACTATTTTTGCCGCATGGAATCGAAGAGACAGGAAAGAATATCAAAATTACTTTTAAAAGATTTAGGAATGATCTTCCAAACTGAAATGCAGCATCTTGCAAAAGGGGCTATGGTTACCGTTACGAAAGTTCATATTAGTCCTGATCTAACTCTAGCAAAGGTTTATTTGAGTTTATTTGCTTCCAAAAATAAAAATGAAGCTCTTAATAATATCAGAAAGCATACTTCTGAAATAAGAGGTAGTTTGGGGAATAAAATTCGTCATCAGTTGAGGATTGTTCCATCCCTAAACTTTTATCTTGACGATTCGCTCGACTATATTGAAAACATTGATAAACTGCTTAAAGAAGACTAAAGTTTAAACCTTTTGAATCAAAATCACCGAACACTTAATTAAATGAAATACGATCCCATAAAAAGAAAATTAGGAAAGGTATTTAATTCCGCACCTTTCTTGAGAAAGTTATTTTACCGCTTGCTCGACTTGCTTTTATTGCGTTCATGGCATATCCGTAAGGAGATAAAAAAATGGGAGAAAACTCAGCATGGGAAACGTAGTATTCTAGATGCGGGATCTGGTTTTGGTCAGTATGATTACTATCTGGCATCGAGAAATTCAGACTGGACTATAAAAGGTGTTGATGTTAAGCAGGAGCAAATAGATGATTGCAATGATTTTTTTGGAAAAATAGGCTTGAAGAATGCCTCTTTTAGTTATGCTGATCTTACAAAAATTGATGAAAAAGAAAATTACGACCTGGTAATTTGTGTGGATGTAATGGAGCATATTGAGGAGGATGAAAAAGTATTTTCTAACTTTTATAGTGCGCTAAAGCCAGGGGCAATGCTTTTGGTTTCCACACCTTCAGATCAGGGGGGCTCAGATGTTCATGAACACGATCATGAGCATGATCATTATGAAAATGACGGTACTCTTTCATTTATTGATGAACATGTTAGAGATGGATATGGTGTTGATGATATTACAGAAAAACTTAAACGTGCAGGATTTTCAAAATCTGAGGTCTATTATCAATATGGCAAACCTGGAAAAATTTCATGGCGTCTTAGCATGAAATATCCCATAGTAATGCTAAATACATCTTATATTTTCTTTCTAATCCTGCCTTTTTACTATTTAGTTACCTTTCCCATAAGTTTGATATTGAATTATTTAGATTTAAATGGTAAGCATAAAACAGGAACCGGTATAGTGGCCAAAGCCTGGAAATAAATTTGCATTTATATAATTACTATTGGAATGAACTCTCAATGAGATAAAAATTACGCATCTTTGTTAAAATTTTATCTTTAAAGTGAAAACCTCATTATTTATAGCTGTAAGATACTTGATTTCAAAAAAGTCGAGGAATTTGATAAATATCATTTCCTCCATTTCTGTTATTGGATTGAGTATAGGAACTTTTGCTCTAATAGTTGTGCTGTCGGTTTTCAATGGCTTTGAAGATGTTATTAAGAGTTTGTATGGTGTTTTTAACCCTGATTTCAAAATAACTGCTGTAAATGGGAAAACCTTTTCACTTGATGAATTTCCTGCTGAAAAGATAAAAAAATTAGAGGGTGTAGTTAACTTTTCAAAAGTTATTGAAGAGGATGCGTTATTTCGTTATGACGAGAAACAATTCATTGGTAAGATAAAAGGTGTGGAAAACAAGTTTGCCAAATTATCCGGAATCGATACTATGGTTGTGGATGGTTATTTTGTACTGAATGAAGGAGAAGTTAATTATGCTGTAGTAGGAGCGGGGGTGGCCTGGTATCTGGATTTATATCCCAATGATTTATCAAATTTTCTAAATGTGTATGTTCCAAAAAGAGGAAATCAGTCTAGTTTTAATGTGGCAACTGCCTTTAACAGGAGAGCAGTTCATGCAGCTGGGGTGTTCTCGGTCCAGCAGGAATTTGATGAGCAGTATGTTTTCTTGCCTTATGGTTTCGTAAGTGATTTAATGGATTATGAAAATGAAGTTACAGCCATAGAATTGTTTACTAATGAAAATTATAATCAGGATGATGTTCAGCAGCAATTGAAAGATATTCTTGGTGACAATTATCAAGTAGCAAACCGCTATGAACAGAATATGGCATTGTATAAAGTATTATCGTCGGAAAAAGCAGCAATATTTTTTATTTTACTATTTATACTGGCACTTGCTTCATTTAATATGATAGGGTCTCTATCTATATTAATTGTGGAAAAAAAGAAGGATATAGCAGTATTAAAAAGTATGGGTGCCGACAAAAAACTCATTAAAAATATTTTTTCCCTGGAGGGTATGCTTATCAGTTTAATAGGAGGATTAAGTGGTTTATTATTTGGTTTTATTATTTTATATCTGCAACAGACTCTTGGTTTTGTAAGTTTAGGGTCAGGTCAGGGCGATTTTATTATTGATGCTTATCCTGTTAAAATGAAATGGATAGAGTTTGTTTATGTTTTCATTACAGTGCAGATAATTGGCTTCCTGGCAAGTATATATCCTGTAAACTTCCTGCTAAAGAATTTTGAGCGGATAAAACTATAGATAAAGTTTTTAATACTAAGCTCTTCCTGGTTTTTTCAATTACTGATTCGATAATATTGGATATTATCATTATTATATATAAGTAAAATATTCCCGATATTCTATTTATGTTTGCATTGCAAATGATTTTTTACTCTACAAATTATACTTATAATAAGTAGCACTAAACTAACGAAACTGTATGAACAAACTAAAATATGCCTCCAGCCCTTATTTATTGCAGCATGCTAATAATCCCGTCCATTGGTATGAGTGGGGAGAAGAGGCATTTACCGAAGCGAAAAAGAATAATAAACCATTGATTATAAGCATTGGATACGCTGCTTGTCATTGGTGTCATGTTATGGAACACCAGAGTTTTTCAGAAAAGGATGTAGCAGCATTTATGAATGATAATTTTGTTTGTATAAAAGTAGATCGTGAAGAAAGGCCTGACGTTGACAGAATATATATGGATGCTGCTCAAATGATTAATGGTCAGGGTGGATGGCCGTTAAATGCATTTGCTTTACCCGATGGTAAACCATTTTTTGCTGGCACATATTTTCCCAAAGAAAGATGGTTGGACATACTGGCTAAAATTTCTGATTTGTATAATAATGATTATCAAAAAGTATGTTCTTATGCTGAACAATTAACTGAAGGGATAAATTCACAATCAGAGAATCTAAATATTGATAAATCTGAAAGCACCTATAATAAAGAGGATTATTTGGATATAATAAATAGTTTTAGTAGCCAAATTGATTATGAACTAGGAGGATTTAAGCGTGCTCCTAAATTCCCGCTTCCCATCGCCTGGGAATTTCTATTACAATATTACTATCTCACTAAAAGTGAGGAAGTATTAGATGTTGTAAAACTCACATTAAACGAAATGGCAAAAGGTGGTATTTATGATCAAATTGGGGGTGGTTTTGCCAGATATTCGGTAGATGAATTATGGAAAGTACCTCATTTTGAGAAAATGCTTTATGATAATGCTCAACTGATAAGTTTGTATTCACATGCCTTTCAAATAACACTAAACCATAGTTATGCTGATATTATTGAGCAAAGTTTTGACTTTGTTATGAGGGAACTTAGTGATGAAAATGGAGGGTTCTATTCTTCCCTGAACGCTGATAGTGAAGGTGAAGAAGGACAGTTTTATGTTTGGACTTACGGAGAGATAGAGAAGGTTTTAAAGGATCATAATTTTGAATTAATTAGTAAATATTACAATATCAAAGCGGAAGGAAACTGGGAGAAAGGAAAGAATATTCTGTTTACAAAGTTGGAAAAAGTTGAATTCGCAAAGGCAAATAATATTAAAGTTGAAGAGTTTAACAAACTAGTAAATGAAGCAAATAAGCGATTATTTGAGTATCGCTCAAAACGTGAACGACCTTCAACAGATAATAAAATTCTAACTTCCTGGAATGCATTAATGCTCAAAGCATGTGTTGATGCTTATAAAGCTTTGGGAAATGAAAAATATCTGAATGCTGCTATAAAGAATGCTGAATTTCTGGAAAACTATATGATGGAAGATGATGGTTTTTTGTATCGTAATCATATGAATAGTAAGTCAACAATAAATGCTTTTTTAGATGATTATGCTGCGCTATCTGAAGCTTTTATGGATTTGTATGGCATTACTTTCAACAAAAAATGGCTTGATAATTCAAAACTACTTGCCGAATATTGTATTGATCATTTTTGTTCAGATGATTCACCAATGTTTTATTATACTGCTGACAACTCAGAGAGTTTGATAGCTCGTACCTATGAAATAACGGATAATGTAATACCAGCTTCAAATTCAATTATAGCAAATGTTTTATATAAACTGGGGCATTATTATGATAAAACGGAATTCATAACTAAAGCTGAGCAGATGTTTGTGCAGGTAAAAGACAAAATTACTGAGTCAGGCCCATGGTTTGCCAAATGGGGATTATTACAGGCATATTTGAGTAATGGACTTCCAGAGATTGCCATTTTGGGTGATAATTTCGAAATTATAAATAAAGAAATTCAACAAGAGTATCTTCCGCTTTCAATATTTATGGGAGGGCAAAGTGAAGATTTGCCATTACTTAAAAACCGTCTTGTAGAAGGCAAATCAATGATATATGTTTGTCGTAATAAAACTTGTAAGCTTCCTGCAGAAACAGTTGCTGAAGCACTTAACCAAATAGATTAATTAAAATAAAATCCTGAACCTATAAAGTAGTCGGTTCCCTGGATTTTAGAAACATAACTAACTTTCGTTTCTTCCAAACCTGTGGATGGGTTAATCCAGTAATATTCATAAAAACCAGATCCACTTGTGTTTACAATATCAATCATGTCTCGAATTATATAAGTGCCTTTAGTGTCTTGTAAGTCATAATCATTTTGCCCTTGGTGTGTTGAGTCGGCACCATGAGCTATATTAATACCTTCCATATCATTTACAAAAAAGTAGCCTGATGCATCATCAAAGTATTTTATATGGTCTAAAAAATCGCGACAGAATTCTATTCTCTCATTTTCCTCAGTATAAATATGCTTGAAGATATTTGCCAATCCTCCCGACATTGATGTCACACTTTCTTGAAGTACCCATTGAGAAGTCTCGTAATAAGTGTAATATACTTCCTGGGGTTCTCCATAGAAGCCAGTTCCGATAAACCAATTAGCGGATGGAATGGAGGTTACAAAACTCAACTTTCTTTCAATTATTTCTGTAGCAGGATTTTTTCTGTAATAATCAACATAGGCATAACCGCTATATTTAACAGCTTGTATCATATCCTGTATAAAATACTTTCCATTTTCATCAACTACATCATATCGTGATGTCCCAATAATATCATGATTAATATGTGCTACTACCCATGCATTATTTAATGTTTCAATAAAAAAGTAACCCGATTTATCATTAAAAAACAATGCGCTGTCTACAAAAACTTGACATAATTCAGCACGGGAACTACTATCCAATATATTTTTGGTAAACACACTTTCAAAGGCTGTTGATGCATTAGTTGTATTAGTTTCTACAATCATCTTATTCAAATCGTATTGTGAAACTACAGGTACACTTGGAGCAGGACAATCACAATCCCCACAAGAACTATGGAAAATAGTTATTACTAAAAGACTCAATAAAAATACGCTTAACTTTTTCATTAACATAATTTTAAAATTCACGATAAATTCCACTTCCTATAAGATAATCAATACCAGGAACTTTATATACTATTGCTGTTTTGGCTTCTTCCTTGCCGGTTTGAGGATTATTCCAATAATAATTATAATAGCCTGAGCCATCAGTTTTTACTATGTTAACTAATTCCCGAATAACATAATTTCCTTTTGAATCCTGATAATCGTACAGATTTTGCCCCTGTAAATCTTTTTGCGTTCCGTGAGCAACATTTATACAATTAAAATCATAAAT
>PKTD01000263.1 GCA_002869315.1 Marinilabiliales bacterium
GGAACTTTCTGGTAATACAAAGGTAGCGCCACATTCTCCATGGCATTTTTAAAGGAAATCAAATTGAAAGACTGGAAAACAAAGCCTATGAATTTATTTCTATAAAAAGCAGCCTTCTTTTCGCTTAAATGAGCAATTTTCTCATTATTGAGATAGAATTTACCCTTGTCATGATTATCGAGCATACCGATAATATTTAATAAAGTTGATTTGCCCGATCCGGAAGATCCCATAATAGAAACCAGTTCACCCTCGTTTATCTTGAGGTCGATGCCTTTTAATACGTGGAGACTGGTTTTTCCGGTATAATATGTTTTGTTAATATCTCTAAGATCAATCATCTTTTCCTATTGTATTTTGGTATTCAATTATCACTTTCTTTCAGTAATTATGCCAAAACTCATACAGGCCTGTATATCAACACATTGGGTTTTTAGCCATATTTATATCAGTGTTCGGCATAAATGCATAACTGTGCGATAGCGTTCAGTTTCAGCAGGGAAATAGATTTTCATTAAGAGATTAGATTAAAAACAAAAAATAGATGGAAAAACTCATTGTTAGCATATTAAACAATAACACAATTAATATTAAGTTTGTATCGTATACAAAAATTATTGTTTTGGATATTTATGTAAAGAAAAAGAGATGGAAATTTGTGCTGGTGATACTAGCTGTTTTAATAATTAGTATTTCCATTTTTTATACGAATATTATCGTGGGCAGATTTGCAAAAGAAGAACGTAAAAACGTACAACTGTTTGCTGCTGCTGTTAATCGTAAAGCCCGCTTAGTAAACTTTACCGGAGGTTTATTCAAACAGTTACAGGAACAGGAACATAAACGGGTAGAGTTTCTTGCTGAAGTGCACAGGCATTTACTGGACGATAATGTTTCTGACGACCTTACCTTCTATCTGGATATAATTTCTAACAATAAAACAATTCCCGTAATTTATACTGATGAGAAAGGAAACATTTTGGATGCCATGAATATTGATGTTTCTAATTTGAGCAATCTTTTTGAAGATATCGACCTGATGGAAGAATTCAGCACCTATGAACCCATAGAAGTAAAAATCAGTAATTTCAAAAAGAATTATCTCTATTATAAAGATTCCAAAATATTTTCCAGCCTGAAAGAGGTATTAAACGATTATATTTCAACTTTCATGTCGGAGGTTACTCTAAATTCTTCGAGCGTGCCTGTAATAATTACTGACAGCACTCAAAAAAATGTTATTCAGTATGGAAATCTGGATATTCTAAAAATGAACGATTCTCTTTATATAGAAGAGAAGCTAGAGGAGATGCGTGCCGCCAACGAGCCCATAAAAGTAGACTTTGAAGAGCAAGGAATAAACTATATTTTTTATCAGAATTCTGAACTTCTCACAATGATGAAGTATTTTCCCATCGCTCAAATACTGATAATATCAGTTTTCGCATTTATTGCATATCTACTATTTAGTTTTGCCAGAAAGTCGGAACAAAACAGAGTATGGGCTGGAATGGCAAAGGAAACGGCACATCAAATAGGAACTCCTCTTTCTTCAATTTTAGCATGGATGGAATTGCTAAAAATGGGTGAAGGAACAGCAGAACAGGCTGCTGATGAAATTAGTAAGGATGTCAGCAGGCTGGAAGTAATTACTGAAAGGTTTTCTAAAATAGGTTCCGTTCCGCACTTAAAGGATGAAAATATTATTGAAATACTTGTTTCAACCATAGAGTATTTAAAGAAAAGAAGTCCCAGAAAAGTAGATTATAAACTTGATTTTGATACTAATTCCGAGTTAATCGTTCCTTTGAATGCAGCGCTGTTCAGTTGGGTAATCGAAAACATTTGCAAAAATGCCATCGATGCTATGGAAGGAAACGGGCTAATTAGTGTAGGCCTGAAAGACGATCCAAAAAACCTTATAATTGATATTTCAGATACAGGAAAAGGTATTTCCACCAGAGAACAAAAGTCGATTTTTAATCCAGGCTATACCAGTAAAAAGCGAGGCTGGGGACTGGGTCTTTCTTTGGCCAAGCGTATTATAAACGAATATCATAAAGGTAAGATATTTGTAAAATCCTCTGCCATAGGAAAAGGTAGTGTTTTCAGAATAATACTTAAGAAGTGAGTAGTCAATGGTAATTATAGGCTATAAGAAAAAGCCTGTAGTAGAGGGTTCTTTCCAATAAATTATTACATCCATATTGATAAGAACCCTCAACCAGTAACTCGTTGGTAGCTACCTACAAATACTCATCAATTGGCAAGCAGCTACATAAATTCCTATCTCCAAAGGCATCATCAACTTTTGCCACAGGAGGGAAGTATTTGGTGTCTTTTACCCATTCCAAAGGGAAGGCTGCTTTCTCACGACTATAAGGAAACTCCCAATTGCTATTAATCATTTTAGCGGCAGTATGAGGAGCGTTGCAAACAACATTATTATGTTTTTCGGCTTTGCCCTCTTCCACTTCTCTAATTTCATTTCTGATTGAAATCATAGCCTCAATAAAGTAATCCAATTCTTCCAAAGGCTCACTTTCGGTAGGTTCAACCATAAGTGTTCCGTGCACAGGGAAAGCAACTGTAGGAGCATGAAAACCATAGTCCATTAAACGTTTCGCTATGTCAATTACTGCAACGTCGGCTGTTTTGAAAAACTCATTACAGTCCAGTATCATCTCGTGTCCAACACGATTATTTTCTCCGGTATATAAAATAGGATAATGGTCTTTTAATTTCTCTTTTAGATAGTTAGCATTTAAAATTGCAACTTTTGTAGCCTCAGTAAGGCCTTCACCACCTAACATTTTCAAGTAAGCATATGATATTAATAATACCAAAGCGCTTCCAAAAGGAGCAGCAGCAATAGCGTTCATTGCTTTTTCTCCTCCTGTCTCTGCATAAATATGACCTGGTAAAAATGGTTTTAAATGGCTGGCAACTCCTACGGGACCAACACCAGGACCACCACCACCATGAGGAATGGCAAATGTTTTATGCAGGTTTAGGTGACAAACATCAGCGCCAACAAAACCAGGACTTGTAAGTCCTACCTGAGCGTTCATATTAGCTCCGTCCATATAAACCTGACCACCATTATCATGGATTATATCTATTAAATCCATTATTCCGTCTTCGAATACACCATGCGTACTTGGGTAGGTAACCATAATGGCAGCAAGAGAGTCTTTATATTGTTCTGCCTTTTCTTTTAAATCTACTAGATCAATATTACCTTTCTCATCGGTTTTAACTACCACAACTTTATAACCTGCCATATTGGAACTGGCTGGGTTAGTTCCATGAGCATAAGCGGGTATCAAACAAATATCTCTATGTCCCTGACCTATACTTTCCTGATAATACTTGATAAGCATTAAGCCTGCATACTCCCCTGCAGCACCAGAGTTTGGCTGAAATGAAACACCTGCAAAACCAGTAACTTCGCTAAGGATTCTTTCCATTTCTTCAATAACTTCATAATAGCCAACCGCCTGCTCTTTTGGTACAAACGGATGAATATCAGTAAATTCAGGCCAACTAATTGGTAATAGCTCTGAGGCAGCATTTAGTTTCATTGTACATGAGCCAAGCGGAATCATGGTCCTGTTTAATGCCAGGTCTTTATTTTCCAGTTTGGTCATATATCTCATCATTTGAGTCTCCGATTGATATTTATTGAATATCTCATGAGACATAAATTCTGATTTTCTTACAAGCTGTGAAGGAATAAATCTGTCTTTATTTACTTCAGCTCCTGCAAAATCCAATTCAAACTTTTCAACTTTATTTGCCTTTGCTAAAATTGCAGCAATTATCGCCACATCTTTAGTTGTTGTGGTTTCGTCAAGACTAATGCCCAAATGTTTACCGTCTTCAAAATATCTGAAGTTTACTTCTTGTTCAGTGGCTATTTTCTGAATTTCCTCTGTTTTAATATTATTAGGAACTTCCACATACAAAGTATCGAAGAAATTATCATTCAGTTGTTTAAATCCAATTTTTTTAAGGGTATCGGCAAGGTCAACTGTCAGAGAATGAATTTTAACAGCAATTTCTTTAATCCCATCCTTACCATGATAAAGACCATAGAAACCGGCCATTATTGCCAGCAAGGCTTGAGCTGTGCAAATGTTTGAGGTTGCTCTTTCTCTTTTAATATGTTGCTCACGGGTTTGTAACGCCATACGCAAAGCTGAATTCCCGTCTTTATCTTTGGATATTCCTATGATTCGTCCAGGAATAAATCTTTTATAATCTTCAGTAGTAGAAAAGAATGCCGCATGAGGTCCTCCAAAACCCATGGGAACTCCAAAACGCTGTGATGAACCGAACACTACATGTGCACCCCACTCACCAGGAGGAGTTAGCAAAACCAGGCTCATTAAGTCGGCTGCAACAGCCAGAGGAACGCCTGCTTCATTAGCCTTTTTCGCTATTTCTGTATGATCATCAATTTCACCCTTTTGATCAGGATATTGTATCATACATCCGTAAACGTCTTCGGTAAAATTGAATTCCGAACGATTGCAAACTAAAAGCTTTATACCTTTAGATGCAGCACGAATTTTGAGAACATCAATAGTGTGGGGAAACATTTGGTCGCTTACCAAAAATGTTGTTGCCCCTGCTTTCTGAAGCTTACGTGATCTGGCATGAAAAAACATTATCATGGCTTCAGCAGCAGCTGTTGCTTCGTCCAAAAGTGATGAGTTTGCCAACGGAAGTCCTGTTAAATCGGAAATCATTGTTTGATAATTCAGCAATGCTTCCAAACGACCTTGCGAAATTTCTGCCTGATACGGTGTATAAGATGTATACCAACCAGGATTTTCAAAAACATTACGCATAATTACCGAAGGAGTAATTGTGTTATAATAACCCAATCCGATATAGGATTTAAATACTTTATTTTTTTTGGAAATGTTTCTAATGTGCTCCAGATATTCTCTTTCACTCATACCCTCTTCCAAATCAAGGGGTTTTGTATATCGTATTTTTGAAGGAACTGTCTGATCAATCAGTTGGTCCATCGATTGTAATCCCATGCTTTTCAGCATTTTATCTATGTCATTCGACAAAACTCCATTGTGGCGTTTTAAAAAACTGTTGTTGTTCATTATCAAATAATATTATCGAGTAAAACCATTAATTTTTATTATTGTTACTAAATAAACAATAGGCCGCAAAAGTACTAATCTTTAGTAAATAAAATTTACAAAATAGTCATTTATGAGTAATTAATATATATTTAACATAACTATGTAAATTATTGTTAGATTTGCTTTGCTGATATATTATAAACAATTAAAATTCTAAATGTGAAACTGTTCGGACCTAAAAAAACCAAAACTACTCGTGGGCCATCATATTATGACCGGGAAAACATTGTCCATACCCTCAGGGACTTAAACAGCATTTATCTTCCAAAAGGAAAACTAAAGCATAATACTGATAAGGTTATTATGTATAACGATTTGTCTTTATCGGATATTACAATAAAAAAATTGAAAAATGTAATTGGTCCTGAAGATTATAAGCTTGAAAAAGTACAGGATTTAAAAGATTATCAAATACTCTTTTACAGACATTCATCCGAAAAGTTTAATTATTTGATGCAATTTCACTTTTGCGAGAATAATTTTTTGTTTGTCAACAATATGATCAGATCTTCATATGTTTTATCTGATGAGGACAAACAATACATTATGACTAGGTTTAAGGAAAAATATTATCCAGATATAGAGTTTGATTTTAAAAATGGTTTCGATTTACAGATAATAGATAAAACCGGCAATTTCTTTTATACTATAGACAGCGTTAACTTTTCCATTACGTATATAAATAATTCTTCAAAATTTAAGGAATTGATTACAAAATACAATTCCTAGTCTCTCAAATAGCAGTATTAGCATACCTGTATACTAATTCCTTTTTAATTAGTTTTGCTACTTTAACAAACAACATATATTTTGGCAGGAATATATATCCACATACCATATTGCAAGCAAAAATGTCATTATTGTAATTTCTATTCTTTTGCTTCTACTAAATACCGGGAAGTATTCACTGACTCATTGCTTAAGGAAATAAACCTCAGGAAATATTATCTGGGAGAGGAATCGATCAACACCATATATTTCGGTGGAGGAACGCCCTCCATGTTAAATATTGATGAGATAAATAAAATAATAAATCATCTATATGATAATTATCTAATTAATGAAAATGCTGAAATTACTCTGGAAACTAATCCAGATGATTTAAATAATGAAAAACTTGAAGACTTAAAAAAGTATACTCAAATTAACCGTTTAAGTATGGGTGTTCAGAGTTTTTTTGATGATGATTTGAAATACTTAAACAGGGTCCATAATTCTGAAAATGCAATTAAATCAATAAAACTAGCAAAGAAAGCGGGCTTTGATAATATGACAATAGATTTAATTTATGGCATACCTGGATTAACTGAAAAAAAGTGGAAAGAAAATCTAAAAATATTTTTCGACTTTGAAATAAACCATCTGTCATCATATTCTTTAACTGTAGAGCCTAAAACGGCTTTAGACACATTAATAAGGAAAAATAAAATCGCTGCTGTTAATGAAGAAGAAAGCGTAAAACATTTTGATATATTATTGGAGCAAACCGAAAAGCATAATTTCATTCATTATGAGATTTCAAACTTTGCAAGAGAAGGGTATTATTCCAAGCACAATAGTATTTATTGGTTAGGAGCACATTATGTTGGTTTTGGACCTTCGGCCCATAGTTTTAACGGAAAAACCCGACAATGGAATGTGGCAAATATGAAGCAATATGTTGAATCGGAAACCATTGACAAAATTATTAAAGAAAAAGAGATATTAAGCACAGAGCAACAATATAATGAATATGTAATGACTTCGCTGCGTACTAGCTGGGGCTGCGATACTGTACATATTGAAAATGTTTTTGGTAAAAAATATGTAAAACTATTTGAGATGGAAGCCCAAAAACAAATGGAAAAAAACTATTTAATTAAGGAACACAGCATTTATAAACTCACCAAACAGGCTAAAATTTTTGCCGATGGGATAGCCTCCGATTTTTTTATTTTTTAACTAAGATTAAATAGCACAGCCTTTTTAAAGAATTACTTTTGCAACAAATAATTTAATACGATAAAAATGGCACAAATAACATTAAAAGGAAATCCTGTTAACACTATTGGTAACCTACCTGAAACAGGAACAACAGCCCCCGATTTTTCATTGGTTAAAAACGATTTATCAATGGGGAGTCTTTCAGATTATAAAGGTAAAAAAGTTGTTTTAAATATCTTCCCAAGTCTTGATACAGGCACATGTGCTGCATCAGTGCGTAGATTCAATCAGGAAGCATCAAATTTGGATAATACTGTTGTATTATGCATTAGCAAAGATCTCCCTTTTGCTCAGGCACGTTTTTGTGGCGCTGAAGGTTTAGAAAATGTACATAATTTTTCAGACTTCCGTACTGGAGAATTTGGGAAAGCATATGGAGTAGAAATTATTGATGGGCCTTTGGCTGGTCTTGAATCAAGGGCTGTTGTGGTTGTTGATGAAGAGGGCAAGGTTGTTTATACACAACAAGTTCCTGAAATAGTTGACGAACCAGATTACGAAAAAGCATTAGCCGCTTTGTAAAACTATATTCGATAAAATAAAAAACACCGTCTTGTTTAAAACAGGACGGTGTTTTTTTTATTATTAAATCTTATTTCTTGAGAGAAAATTTGGCTATTAAGTATCCAATTATAGGGCTCAATAAGAAACTAAGCGCAAAAGATCCTTCAACACCCAATTTACTTTTCTTACCAATATTATGAGAAACGGCAAGCGAAAGTATATACCAAATTAAAAAGACTGTTATTATTAAATATTCCGTCATCTTAGTAAAAATAAATAAACAGATAAACAATTGGAATTATAATTCCTACTATACTCATCCAGGCTCCACGTCCTGTAATACCTTGTTTTCCACGAGGAATTAATATTCCTGAAATAGCAATTAATATAAGAGCCCCGGCAAATATATCGGAATAAATTGTCCAGTACTTTATGGGGTTATAATGTAAATAATTCACTTCTCTGAATATTGATCTCTGACGATTAACCTCTATTAATCCCTCACCTGTTTCCATATTGATATGAACAGTACCATCCTCAACAAATATTTTTAGATAATCGCTATCAGGAAAATAGTGGTTTTTATAATCTAAATCAGCATCAAGACCATCAACTAATTGCTTTACAGATGCTCTGTCAGGTTTCTCAGCAATTGGATCTATCTGAATTTCTTCGTTGGTAATAATATAGTTGGGATTCCAATCTCCAAGATGATTCAAGGCTATACCTGACAATGCATAAATAATAGTCATACCAAGAAAAAGGTAACCAAAATCTCTATGAATTACCCTATTCCATTTTCTCCATTTAAAGGCCATAAAATAATGTGATTAGTCCATTTTATAAACAGAATATTCGGTAGACAGAATTGAATAAAAAGAAAGATATCCTTTTTCTGTTTCAGCTATCTGTGCTCTCATTCTGGCAATTTGATCCAGTTCACTTGTGGCTGCTTCATTACCACCATGATCCTTAGGATCGGCACTTTCTTTTTTGCCTTCTCCTTCACCAGTAATCCCCTGGTTGATTTCTTCTTCCCATTCTTTCAAATAGTCCTCATCAACTCTCATTTCTTCTACTATACCTGTAATTTTAAGAGTTTCACCAACCAAATCAGTATTAAAAGCTGCTAGTTCTTCATTTGGAGTAACTTTAATACGAGCATCTGAGTTTTGATCTACGATGAACATTTTTTGTCCTCCATGAGTACAAACATGATCAACTAATCCTGATAATGCAATGTTTTTTCCAACTAAACCATTTGCCAATGAATCGAAATCGGCCATAGTAACATTAACAATTTCATTAGATACAACTTCCGTTGTTTTTTCTTTCTGTTCTGCTTTTTCAGGTGTATTCTCACAGGAAACTGCGATAAAAGCAATTGCTATTAAAATAAATAATAAATTTCTCATTGTGTGTATTTTTAATTAGTTTGCGAAGATAAAAATTTATCAATAAATGAACTCTATTATACCTAATCTATATCAATTCCATCATATTTAATTTCCTTTCCTGAACGATAGGAAATTGTAAAAAACAGCAGTCCGGTATAGTCATATTTTTTCCAATCACCGTTTTTTCTTCCCATACTATATTTACCTTGCTTTTTTATTTTTCCATTATCCCAATACCATGTATGTTCCCCGTTTGGTAAATCATCAACAAATTTACCCTCATAACTCAAACTACCATCATTATAATATGATTTCCATTTGCCATTTCTCATTCCATTGGCATAATCTCCTTCTTCGCGGGTGTCTCCATAAACATAATACCAAAAGCCTTCTTTTTTACCCTCAATATAATCGCCACTGGTAATAATTTCACCATCATTAGCGTATTCAGTCATTAGACCATCCGACAATCCATTTATAAAAGTTTCTTCTCTTAATATCTTTCCCGTAGGATAATACCAACGCCATAAACTATCGGCATTACCATCAATATATTTTCCAATTTGTTCTAACTTTCCATTTGGATAAAAAAACTTCCAGTTTCCTACTTTCTTATCAGCACTATATTTTCCTGTTGCCTTTAGTTTTCCATCAGGATAATACTCTTTCCATAGCCCCTCTCTGAGGCCTTCATCGGTAAATATTCCTTCTCCAATTATTTTACCATGAAGGAAAATATAAGATTTTTCAACTTCACCTTCCTGATTATATTCTCGTCTTACTCCTTCCGGAATACCATTTTTGTCGTAGGTAGCAACAATTTTTACTTTTCCATTGGGGTAATAATCGGTTCTCACATCAAGTTTAGCAAGTTCTTCAGCCTTTTCTATTTTCTCACCATTCACAAATTTTGTGGCAGATAATAAATTTCCGGCTTTATCATATTCTTTGAAATATCCATTTTTTAGTCCATGCTTAAAATTTCCTTCTTTCCAAAGGGTTTCATCTTCATAAAACCATTTCCATTTTCCATTGGGAAGTGTATCGGCGTCATAGCGATTAATACGCTCTCTTTCAATTATGTAACCTTTTTTATAAGTTATTAATTGAATAATTTTACCATTAGAATTATACTCTTTAGCCAAACCAGATTCCAAACCATCTGTAAAAGGAATTTTAAGTTTTACTTTATTATCAGGAAATAAAACATAAGAATAATCCTGTTTTATATCATTTATAAAATATTCTTTTGAAATTTCATTTTCCTGATAGGTAGTACGGAAACCGTTTTTTTTACCCTCCTCATAATTTATTTCTAAAAGTAATGTGCCTTCTTCATCATAAAATTTCCAAAGGCTATCGAGTAAATAATTCTTTCTATTGCCCTCCGATTTTAATACACCGCTTTCGTAATAATTTTTCCAGTATCCGTCAGGTTTTCCATTAAGCATAGTACCTTCACTGGAAATATTTCCGTTTTCAAAATAAAAAATATTATATCCATTGGGATCCACATTACTTTCCTGCTGCGACAAAGCAATTGAAATATGGCCTGCAAAAACAAGTATAAATAATATTTTAAAAAACTTTGAAATTCTCACTTATAAAAAATTAATTTCCAACAGTACGACCTTTTAAAACTCGTTTGTTTTTTTGAAATTTATAGATATTGTCTTTTTTAACCTTAAGATAGGTTTTATCACTTCCAGGAACCAAATGATAAAACAAAGTATCATATTGTACTTTTCCAAATTCATTATTCCATGATAATGCTGTTATCTGATATAAATTATCATCATTTACCATGAATTTAAGATCTCTGTTATCACCTCGTTCAAAAGCTACATCTATTCTTTTACTATTGAAATTAACAGCAACTCCGGGAGTATTCTTAGGTATAATTATTTCTTCTACATATTGTCCATTTTCAATCTTTATTTCCCCTCTTGCTATTTTAGTTTCATCATATGTTAAATTCCGTTTCAAAACCAATTTTTTACTGGTATAAAATTGAACATCTTCAACATTTAAAGAATTATTATTTAATTCATTACGCATTTCCTGAGTAAAATAAATAGTTGAATTACATGATCCTAAAACCATTAAAATAACAGCGGCAAAAAGGAATAAAAATTTTGTTTTCATATTCAAAAATTAAATCAAATTTAATTTCCTGGAAATGTCCAACATACGTTGAATAGGCTTCCTGGCTTTTTCAATTATTTCAGTTTCTAAAGATATGGAAGGTTTTTCATTCAACAATGCTAAATATAACTTTTCCATAGTATTCAATTTCATATATGGACAGTCGTTACATGAACATGTTTCATCAGAAGGGACTATTAAAAATTCTTTATTAGGAGAGTTTTTTTGCATCTGATGAATTATACCAGTTTCTGTGGCGACTATATATTTTTTAGAATCATCATTTTGAGTAAATTTTAACATAGCAGTTGTGGAACCAATATAATCTGCTATTTCTAACACAGGAGCATTACATTCGGGATGTGCAATTAATTTCGCATCCGGATTTTCTTCTTTCATTTTAAAAATGGCTTCAGTTGAAAGTATATCATGTACTTCACATGTACCATCCCAAAGTACCATATTACGACCTGTTAACCTGTTTATATAACCTCCTAGGTTTTTATCAGGAGCAAAAATTATCTTTTGATTTTTAGGCAATGATTCCACAATTTGAATAGCATTACCCGAAGTACAAACTATATCGGTTTCAGTTTTAATTGCTGCTGTGGTATTTATATATGAAATTACAAGATGATCGGGATATTTCTTTTTGAATTCTTTAAACTTGTCGATTGGGCATGAGTCGGCAAGAGAGCATCCAGCCTCCAAATCAGGCAATATTACTGGAATATCCGGATTTAGCATTTTTGCAGTTTCAGCCATAAAATGAACTCCAGCAAAAACTATAATATCAGCATCTACTTCACTTGCTTTTTGCGCTAAACCTAAACTATCACCAATATAATCAGCAATATCCTGAATTTCCGGAACCTGATAAAAATGCGCTAGAATAATAGCATTTTTTTCTTTTTTTAACTTCAGTATTTTATCTTTGTAATCCATTCTTTTGTAAAATTTCAAAGTCCAAAAATACTATTAACAAACATCTATAACAATAAATAATTATTTAAATTAAAAAATATAATGTTATTAATATGCTGTTAATAGCTTTAATAAAATTATGATAGATAATTATGATATTACAAATTAATCAAAATATGAGTGTTGTATTAACAAGTTTTTACCAGTTAATATTTTATTATTCAATTATATAAAAGTTAATTAACAATTTGTTGATATCTGATAGTGTTAATAAGATTTATTATATTAAGAGCAGTTTTGATGTTAATTACACAACAATAAAAATTTATAAATACTGATATAAAAATTTAAAATTTAATTGATGATTTTTATTGTTAATAAACCCCATTTAATTAACCTTTTATCAACACTAATAAAGTGATATTAACAATATAGTTTTGATAAGTATTAAACAATTGTTTTATAATGTTTTATAAAAGTTTTCATATTTGAATTGAAAATTAAAAACATTAGTTTTCAATATGTTTATAATGGGCTGTTTAATTTGATTAATTTTGTTTTTTTAAATTATCAACAATGACAAATAGTGGTACGGTTTTAGCCATGGCTTCAGATCATGGTGGTTTTGAAATGAAAGAGTTCATAAAAGCCAAATTAATTGAAGAAGGATATGAAATAAAGGATTTTGGCACTAACTCTACAGAAAGTGTTGATTATCCTGATATAATCCATCCTGCAGCAAAGGCAATTAATGATGGTGAAATAGAAAGGGGAATTATTTTTTGTGGAAGCGGAAATGGAGCTCAAATGACAGCCAATAGTTACCCAAATGTAAGGGCGGGATTATGCTGGACTGTAGAGCAGGCAAAATTAATACGTCAGCATAATAACGCAAATATTATTTCTATACCTGGTAGGTTTGTGAGTTTAGATGAAGGTTTAGCCATGGCTGAAGCATTTCTTAATACCGATTTTGAAGGTGGCAGACATTTGAAAAGAGTTGAAAAAATTAATCAAATAATTAAATAATAGGCATTTTGAAAGCAAGTCCTGAAAAAATAGCATTTCTAAAAGCATCAGAAAAAATTAGTTTCGATAAAGATCATAGAGAAACTATAAACTACAATATCTCAAAATACGATAATGCAGTAAATAAAGGTCAGGCAATATATTCGAACATTGAATTGGCCAGAAGCAGAGCAGGCTATTTAAAATATAAGGTTATAAACGACCTGGATAAATATTTAATAGAATTTGAAGATAATTTTACAAAAAACGGGGGTAAAGTAATTTGGGCCCAGGATTCAAATGAGGCCATAAACGAAATTAATAAGATTGTAAAACACCATAAATTAAAAAGAGCAGTAAAATCCAAGAGTATGGTTACTGAGGAAATAGAACTCAATGCTGCTCTTGAAAAAACTGGTGTGGAGGTTAACGAAACCGACTTAGGAGAATTCATTGTTCAAAAAGCAGGACAAAAACCTTATCATATAGTTACTCCTGCCATGCATATGTCTAAGGAAGATGTTGCTGCACTTTATAATGAAAAATTTGATGACGTTGAGCCTAACCTAAGCCCTGAAGAACTTACTCTGTATACCCGTGATTATTTAAGGAAGAAATTTATTGAATCAGATTTAGGAATTAGCGGAGCAAACTTTTTAATTGCCGATACAGGCTCGGTGGCATTAACAGAAAATGAAGGTAATGCTATGCTATCGATGTCGTTTCCTAAAGTACATATTGCCATTTCAGGTATAGAAAAGATAATTCCAAATTTGGAAGATTTAGATTTGTTTTGGCCATTGCTGGCAACGCATGGAACAGGTCAGCATTTAACAGCATATAATTCTATTATTAGCGGACCTCGCTCAGAGAGTGAAAAAAATGGTCCTGAAGAAATGTATTTAATACTTTTAGATAACGGAAGATCAAATTTATTGGCTCAGGAGAAACAGCGTCAGGCTTTATCATGTATTAGATGTGGTGCCTGCCTTAATTCATGCCCTGTATATAAAAATATAGGAGGCCACACTTATGACACTACTTATAGCGGACCCATTGGAGCCGTAATAACTCCATATCTTAAAAACTTTAAAGCATATAATCATCTTAGTTATGCTTCATCGCTCTGTGGTAAATGTACCACCGTTTGTCCGGTTAAAATTCCTCTTCATGAATTTCTATTGCTAAACCGTAATGATGCCGTTAAAAAAAATATACCGCCATTTATGGAAAAGCAGGCCAATAAATGGTCGACAGTGGCTTTGGGATCAAGAAATTTGATGGATATTACCGGCGGATCTACCAAAAATTATTTTGCTAAGAAGTTTGGTTCTAAAGCCTGGGGTCCGAGGAGAGAATTCCCAGAGTTTGCTCCTAAAAGTTTTAGTCAGGTCTGGAAGGAAAAGGAAGACAAATAAAGATTATTAATAACCCTGATATTCAGAAATGGCTACAAAGCAAAAATATTATGTTGTTTGGAGAGGGATTAAACCCGGAATTTATAAGAGCTGGGAAGATTGTAAAAAGCAAACAGCAGGGTATGAAGGTGCCCAGTATAAATCCTTTAAAAATTTAGAAGATGCCAAGCATGCATATTCAAAATCGTATTGGGAAATTGCTAATTTAAAGGGAAAGAAAAACCTTTTGGAGTTGAATACTATTGAAAAACCCATTCTTCCAAGTATTTCTGTTGATGCGGCTTGTGCCGGAAATCCGGGGACTTTAGAATTTCAGGGAGTATATACCGAAACCCAAACTCCACTTTTTAGCAGAGGTCCGTATAAAATGGGAACTGTTAATATAGGTGAGTTTTTAGCAATTGTTTTAGGCTTAGCCTGGCTGAAGAAAAATAAACTGGATTATCCTATATATTCTGATTCGAAAACTGCCATCGCATGGATAAAGAAAAAGCAAGTAAATACAAAACTAGAGTGGACAGATGAAAATCAAGAGCTTTTAAATGCAGTTCATTCTTCCATAAAATGGTTAAAAGAAAACAAATTCGACAACAAAATACTCAAGTGGAAAACAGATATCTGGGGAGAAATTCCTGCAGACTACGGGAGGAAATAAAAAACCTGTTATCGGGGGACGACAACAGGTTTTGTAAAAAAAAGGAAAACTTAATTAAAGCACAAAATCAACCTTAGCAGGTGGTTAATGGTTTTTTAAATCAATACTTTATAAATTTTTTGGAGATCATTTGTTGCTTATCAATTATTGATATAATGTAAATCCCGGATTTTAAACTTGAAATATTTATAGTTTCTTTAGATGCATTTATTTTTTTCTGCATAATTTCTTTACCCATTAAATCCCGAATAATAAAAGATGTATTGGAGTTTGTTTTATTAATACTTATGTTCAATTTATCATAAGCCGGATTAGGAAATATGCTAATTATATTGTCATCAATAATTTCTTTATTTCCAAGCCATTGATATCCAAAGTAATCTGAATTTTCATAATACTCATTTTTAACAACATCAATATAATCGAGCACGGTTTCCACATCTGTTTTCTCCCCATCAGGAAAGGCTGCAACATAGGCTATATCTACTTTTTCTACACTGCCGGCTTCAAAGGTAAAAGGCCCCATAACACTTAAACCTCTTCTGTCTCCCGGAAAGTTTCCTGCCGATGTTTCTGTCCAGTTGATTGGGCCAAAGGGTTCATCTCCTCCGGTCCCCCAATAACAAGGGTCACTGAGTCCGGGGAACATAAAATTGGCAGCCGGTCCATATGCACCACTGCTAAAATGCCCATTGCCACCATACTCCATAGCGGTTCCATCAAGCCAGTTACCCTCTAAATAATTATAATATTCTTCAGCAGTATTTGGATCACTTTGAGGGCCGCTTGCATTACCAAACCAAATAAATTTTGTCATTCCCAGTCTTTCATTGTCAATTTCACCATCACCAAATCCAATGCCGGTGATGCTTTCATCGCAATTAGCATCGGGATCATCAATATTATTTGCATCCATAAGCGGACCCCCCAGAATTACAATTCCCTGGGCTGGTATTTCATTTTCATAGGCTTCGGGCTCATTATTATTTGTACCATCTATACTATCGCCATTAAAACCATAAAATGCACCTCTCTGAACATCGCAACCAACATAATCGTCCCATCCATATCCTATATCAAAGTCGGTAAACAATCCAATATATGTGTCATGATAAACATTATTTGAACGGTTGAATATTTTATAACTATAAAATACCGAATTATTCATTGGGGTATTATCCGACATTTCAAACTGATATGCCATAGCATGTATTTCCATACCTAAGGAATCTCCTCCCGATTCATTATGTGAACGTAAATCGTTAATTATAAAATAAATACACTGATCACCCCTAATAAGAGGATAATCACCATTAAGGGGAATATAAGAGCCGTCTCCATCAACATCCACGAAGGGAGCAAGATATTCTGGTTGATTCAGATCTTCATTACCATGGGCAGGCCAATTCGCAATGTTATCTATAGGCTGATAGCCCTCTTGCCAATAATGTAATTTGTGAAAAACAACCTCTTCTTTAGTAAGCATCCATACTTTTTGCCAGTTAATAACGGTGGAAGTATCAATACTCAATTCTTGATTTTGCTCACTGATAGGACCAGGCCAATAATCAATTCCAGCCTGACGATATCTTTCAGCCACAATATGCAAGTGGTTTTGTTCATCCATGCCACCAATCCAAAGAGCGGAATTAAATATTGTGTTTTTACCACTATTTATTGGAAATTCAAATACATTGCTTGCTTCGGATGTTGAACCCTCAATAGGACCGGGAAAAAACTGTAAGCCACTTGCCTGTACTCTGGCTTTTATATCGTTTATATTCAGATAGTTGTAATATTTATTATCAACTATATTAATCAATACTTTTGCTAATGATTCGTATCCTGTCTGACCATTTTCATCCTTAATGGTATAATTGAATTTAAGGGTGTCAACTATA
>PKTD01000200.1 GCA_002869315.1 Marinilabiliales bacterium
AAATAAGTCTAATGTTTGTATATTGCGCCACAAAAAAAACAAAATAATGAAAGTGCTATTTACACTACTAATAATTACACTTTTCTCTGTGGCAAGTATTGCTCAGAATATAGATCTTCAGGAAGACACAACGGTGAACAACCTATATGATTCCAGACAGGGCTCTTGTGCCATGGCTGATATTGACAACGACGGCGACCTTGACCTGATAATTACGGGTGCAAATGCTCAATTGGCTGACCGTAAGACTACATTATACAGCAATGACGGCCTGGGCAATTATACCGAAATAACCGGAACCGGACTCTCTAATTGGTCGGAGGGAGGTGATATAACTTTTGCGGATGTTGATGGTGATAGTGACCAGGATTTGTTGATTACTGGTAGAGACGGCATGCCAAATTATTACGCCAATTTTTATTTGAATGATGGAAGCGGTAATTTTACATTGGATCCCACTGTTCCTTTTGAACCATCTATAGGGGGAAGTCTTCAATTTGAGGACATAGACAACGATGGAGATTTCGATTTATTTATGAATGGGTATACAATTGACGGAAACCAGAACATTTTATTATTCTCAAAACTTTATCTTAACGATGGCACTGGTAATTTCTCTGAGATTGAATCAACTTCCATTGAAGAAGGCACTTCAGCAGCTTTTCTTGATATGGATAACGATAATGATATGGACCTGATAGTATCTGGATTAAACAACAGTGATGTGCCAAAGACAAGTCTTTATGAAAATGATGGTTTTGGCAATTACAGTTTAGTAAATAATACTCCATTTGAGAATGTCTACCATTCAGATATTGCGATAGCTGATTCTGATAATGATGGTGATTTAGATATACTTATAAATGGCAGCAATGAATCTTTCCAAAATATCTGCAAGCTATATCTAAATGACGGCACTGGTTCATTTAGCCTGCTTACAGGAACACCTTTTATAAATTCATCAATTGGAACAGTCGACTTTGCGGATTTTGACAATGACAATGATATGGATATTTTGGTTACAGGTTCAGTTGGAGGATCAGGTTTCGCAGCACACATATACGAAAATAAGGGCTTGAATAACTTTAATTTGACTGACTCACTGGTAAAAGTTTATAATTCTACAACAGCCATTGGGGATATTGATGGCGATAATGATCTTGATGTCATAATAGTAGGAATCCGCAATTTAAATCCTATTGTAAAGCCTAGAGTTTATAAAAATATGCTCACAACCACTTCAGTAGATATGGCCCTTGATGAAGGAAGTGTGGATACATTTATATATCCGAATCCATCTGCCGGAATCATAAATATTGAAACCGAAAACACAGTTGGCTCTTCAATAAAAATATATAATACCAAAGGAGAATTGGTTTATACGGATGACATTTTTTATCCCAATAACCCATTACGATTCAATCAGTCGCCGGGTTTGTATATGGTCGTCATTAAAACCAATAATTCAACATCAACACATAAACTAATTTTGAAATAGCAACGATTTGCCAATAAAGTATAAGAGGCATTACAACTACACCTTATATAGTTTCATTAGTAGTAAAACAAATAGTTACAGTAATATGATGATGATAAAACTTTTTTAACACATTAATCTTATATGGATTCTTTAACACAATTAGTAGTTGGTGCTGCTATAGGAGAATCAGCACTTGGAAAAAAACTAGGTAATAAAGCAGTGCTTTGGGGAGCTGCTGCAGGTTCCTTATCCGATTTGGATGTAATCCCGGGAATGTTTCTTGATACACCGGACAGATTGCTTTTTCATCGTGGCTTTTCTCATTCACTTGTTTTTGTAATTGTGGCAACTCTGTTTTTTGCATGGCTTTTTTCAAAAATCTACAAGCGAAAACAGATTTCCCGAAGGGAGTGGCTATTTTATTTCGGGTTGATATTCTCCGGCAGTATTCTGATTGATGCTCTTACGACTTACGGAACCCAATTACTCTGGCCCTATAAATATCGCTTTGAGTTCAACACTCTTTTCGTGGTTGATCCTCTTTTTACACTTCCATTGCTAGTCACACTCATTATGCTGATGTTCAAACGAAAAGATTCTTCCATAAGGAAACGATTGAGCAATATTGGGCTAATTATCGCCGGTGGCTATATGTTGCTGACAATTGTCAATAAGCAAGTGATCAATACTGTATTCAGAGAATCGCTTGATAAACAAGGCATTACCTACATAAGAATGCTCTCAAATCCTACTCCTCTTAATCAGGTACTTTGGACCGCTGTGGTGGAAACTGATACAGCATACTTAATCGGTTTCTATTCTCATTTTGATAAAGATAAAAATGTGAATTTTAACTCACTTCCTAAAAATAAATATCTGCTAGATGAGCTTATCCATGATGATGGTGTTCAAAAAATACTGAGATTTACAAAAGGATATTACACTGTGGAACCAGACAGTACAGGATTTGTTGTGAATGATCTGAGATTTGGAAAAGTTACGAATTGGAAGACAGGAGAGGGAGACTTTGTGTTCCGTTATAAAATAGCTTTAACTAAAGATAAGATAACTATTACCCAGGCTGAAAGGAGTTTTGAAGGCGGGGCTGAAGTGTTTGCCCAGCTATGGCAAAGGATGTTAGGTAAAAAAGATTTCTAACCTAAACTTCCATCTGTATATTGGAATATTTAAACATAGATCTTATGAAAAGAATAAAGGTAATACTGATTGCTTTAGTTTCCAGCCTATTATTTTCCTTTATTAAGGCCCAAGATGTGAATTCTTCTAAAATAGGAAGATTTGATTCAGACAAAGATTTGTTATTAGCAAACTATGACTGTAAAACAGATGTTGATGATCTTCAATCTGTGGCAGCCCTAATTACATTGTTGTCTGATAGTAAATTTTCAAAAATTAACTATCATGCAGTTGCAGGTGCTTATGGCATACAGGATGGATTATATGTTCCTCCTAAT
This sequence comes from Marinilabiliales bacterium, assembly GCA_002869315.1. GTDB lineage: Bacteria > Bacteroidota > Bacteroidia > Bacteroidales > F082 > BM524. The sequence goes on from PKTD01000200.1 coordinate 2,956, forward strand.
GAATTATTTAAGCTTGCATTTAAAGATAATTGGTCTGATGCACATGAAAATAAATCAAAAGCTATTGGCCAAGTGAAAACATTGGCCATATCTACACTCGAAAATCAAGGTGATATTTGGATTGCAGAAGCAGGACAGTCTGATTTTTCTGCCAAATTGATAAAAACTATTAAAGCTGATTTACCGCATATGAATATTTCAGAGAGAATTCACATAGTGCAGCATAGTGACTGGAATGAAGAAGTTACTTCATCTGAGTGTTTAGATTTTGTTAAGACAAATACTGATTATCAAAAAATACCTGATGGCAATGCAGTTGGAAATGGTACGCCCGGATTTCGATCTTCTGAAAATTATGATTTGAAAAGTATGATTAGAAATCCCAAAGTGATTGAGGTATGGCAGTTGGCTATTGAGCTGTCAATCAAATATAATGGGAAGGAGGGGAGATATCTCAATGAGGCAATATCGGCAGGTGGATTAGATTTCTCTGACACTTCTGAGGTTTGTTGGATTTTTGGCTTACAAGACGTAAAGGATTCTAAACATTTTTTTAGTCTTTTTTCTGATTAAACAGTATCTAACTAATATTAGTACTGTAAAAAAAATAGAGCATTTTAAACATCTTAGCAGATTGAAAATGAATAGCTTTAAAGTTTGTAACGATTACCTATACTGCTAAGCGTTTTGGCGCAATAATTAAGGCAGACTTAGTATTTTCGTAAAATGTGAACTAGTTTTATGTGAAAATGCCGTAAAAAAGCCGTTAATAAGATTAGAAAATATACTCAATAGATTCGTATTTTTGTTTAATAACTATATGGGTAAAAAAATGGATCATCAACTTACATTGGGTGAACAAGTTAAGATAGCACGAAAACTGAAAAAACTATCTCAAGTAGAATTCGCCGATAAATGCAATCTAAATATCCGTACAATCCAAAGAATAGAAAATAATGAAGTTAAGCCTCGTTTATTCACTCTTAGGATTATCGAAGAAGTTCTAGATATAGAATTATTTACAAAATTTGATGATGATACAGAGAGTGAAGAATTGCAAAAACTAAGAAACGTTTTTGAAAAAAGAAAACAAACTCGAATGTTTACTTTTATTGCTGCAATTTTTTTGTTAGTAACTACTTTATTTCTGATTCTTTCGGGTATACCTAAACATATTTGGGCTCCGTTCATTTATTTGCTGTTCTTTGCTGATTTTATAGTAATTGGTATAAGCTGGAGATGCCCAGGTTGCAATTGTTTATTAGGAGATGTATTTAATATAAAATACTGTTCCAAATGCGGTCTGAAATTTTATGACTAGACATTATCTTAATATAAATATACTCTATACAGACATACAAAGATGAAAGGACTAAAAATAACAATGTTAATATTAGGCATTTTGACTTTTATTTCATTTATCTATAACATTGTAATTGCTAAATTCCCAAATCAATGGTTTGGTTTAGTTAGTGGAGTTTTTTTAATTTGGTGTTATTTTAATATTAATAAAATTATCCCGAACTAATAATTAAATGTTGCAGCAAAGTTAAATTTAGTAGTATTAATGGTGTGGGTTCCAGCCATTGATTCATGTCAAATAAACTGACCGTAAACCATAAAATAATGCGCAATAGTTGGTATGAAAGATGTTGAAGAGTATTGTCCTTCTGACAGAAAAGATTGGAGAAAATGGCTCCAATTGAACCATAAGAATGTAGATGCAGTTTGGCTCGTTTTTTATAAAAAAAATTCACCCAAACATAACCTTAGTTGGAGCGAATCAGTTGAAGAAGCAATTTGTTTTGGCTGGATTGATAGCGTTAAAAGGACAATAGATGATGAGAAATTCAAACAGTATTTCAGCAAACGAAAAGCAAAAAGTAATTGGTCAAAGATAAATAAGGATAAAGTTAAAATTCTTATAGACCAGGGACTTATGGAAGAAGAAGGCTACAAAAGCATTGAAATTGCAAAAGAAAATGGTTCCTGGACAATTATGGATGAAGTTGAAGCACTTGTTATTCCAGATGATTTAAAAAGAGAATTTGCTAGATTCGAAGGCTCATTGAAATTCTTTGACAGTCTAAGCAAGTCCGTTAAAAAGGGATTATTGTATTGGATTATCTCTGCTAAACGAAAAGAAACAAGACAAAAAAGAATCTTAGAACTTGTAGAAAATGCAAGTAATAATTTGAAACCTAAACAATTTAGATAGAGTAGAAAGTATTTCAACAATAACTTTACAAAATACCCTTTGGAATACTGTTCATAGCCAAAACCTTGTATATGAGAAGCAAATTAATTCTCCACGAGCATTTCTGTTGTTTTATTATTTTCAAATAAGTTGACGACTTTCGTCCTTTTTTGATAGTTTCTACCTTTAGTATGTTTTTACTGCCTGACAGTTAAAATGTAATTTAATATTGATTTTAATGGGATTGATTTGATAATTATAATAGAAAATTGTTTCAGGTTTTTATTCTGCGAAACAAAAAATCTTTGACTTCTCTTTTTTAATGTTGTAACTTGTACATTGAAAATAAATTCAATAGCTATGAAAAAGATATTAATTATTTTTTTTTGTTTTTTGACTTTAAATTCTTTGTCACATAATTCAGATTCAACCAAAAGTGTGAATAATGATTCTTTATCAGTTAAGTCCCAAAATGTTAATTCTGTTTATGATCTTAGAAAAAATTCCATATATGTAGAACTTGGCGGTAAAGGGGTTTTTGGATCACTTAACTATGACAGAATAATACCAGTAGGTGAGAAAAGTGGAATTGTTTTAGGTGTTACTGTTGGTTTTTATGTTGGTGTTTTACCAAGTGTGAATTATTTATATGGTAAATCAAAGAATTTTTTAGAAGTTGGTATAGGATATTCCATTACTGAACAAATAATTTTGCCGCTAATAGGATATCGTTATCAGGGAAATAAAGGGTTTTTATTTAGAGTAGGCGGTATGTATTTTCAACCTGTTCAACCGGATTCATTTGGAGATATTCCTATGATTGGCTTATCTTTCGGGTACTCATTTTAAAATGAAGATTATATTGCTAAGCGCTGACTGTAATTAATAGGTTATCATTGGTTAACAACTTTATTTCTCACATAGAATATAGGTGATAACTTAACTGTTTTGAAGCCTGAAATCGCTTACGAAATAATACTCTAAACCTTATTCAATTTACAATTAGGTTACAGATAAATACAATACCAAAATAGACTATGAAAAAATTAATGCTTCTTGTTTTTTGCTTTAGTACATTTTTCTTTTATGCATGCGATCAAAAACAAATTAGCAATCTGAGAATAATGTCGTATAATATCAGGCATGGACAAGGAATGGATAATGTTTTGGATTTATCTCGTGCAGCTGACATAATAAAATTACAAGCACCTGACTTGTGTGCATTACAGGAAATTGATAATTATTGTTTGCGTTCTGATAGTTTGGGACAAACTGAATATCTGGCTGATGAGGCAGGTATGACAGGAACATTTGGTAAATTTATGAGCTATGAGGGAGGGGAGTATGGTATGGCGACTTTATCTTCGAAACCCTTGATTTCTGTAAAAAATTTAAAATTACCAGATGGGAAATATGAGCCTCGTTCTTCATTAATCCATGAAGTTCAGATAGCAAAAGGATGTGCCATTTTATTTGTAAATGTTCATTTTGATTGGATAAATGATAGCGAAGGTGAGTTGAGTCGGTTAAATCAAGCAAAAGCATTGTTGAAATACATTGATGCAAAGGAACATGCAGTAATAATAACTGGTGATTTTAATTGCACACCCGATTCACCAACAATGAATTATTTCAAAGAAAATGGGTTTGAGTTTATTAATAAGGGTGTTGATAGTATGAGTTTTCAAGGAACTGAAAAGGCTGAGATAGACCATATTATTTTTCGTAGAACGAATAGAATAAATATTGAGGCAAAAAGAATAATGCTATTAGATGAGCCTTTGGTATCTGACCACCGTCCCTTAATAGCAGAATTAGAAATTACTTTTTAATATTATAAAAAATAAACGCAAAAAGGCTGTAAATTCGGCAACAAAAAAGCATAAAAGAATAATAAATATTTAAAATCTAATAAAACGAATTATCTAACCTATGAAGTATAAAAAATACATAAAAGGCTCCATAAATATTTCTGAAATAGGTCTTGGAGCATGGCAATTGGGGCAAAATTCTGGTTGGAAGAGCATGACAGAAACTGATGCCATTAAACTTGTTCATAAATCTTTAGATTTTGGAATTAACTTTTTTGATACAGCACCAAATTACGGACTTGGAACTGGTGAGGAAAGATTGGGGAAAGCGCTAAAGGGTGTTGACCGAAGTAAAATTGTTATTAATACAAAATTTGGTCATACTCATACCGGTACCTTAAACTTTAGTTCCAATTACATAAGGGAATCTTTAGAAGGAAGTTTAAAAAGACTTCAAGTAGAGTATGTTGACTCATTGATTATTCACAACCCACCTTCTGAATATTTCAATGGAAATAAAAATGACCATTACGAAATACTTGAAAAGTTAATTGAAGAGGGAAAAATAAAGGCTTACGGCGCTTCTTTAGATACCTATGAAGAAATGAAATTGTTAATGGATACAACAAATTCAAAGGTAATGGAAGTGTTTTTTAATATATTTCATCAGGATACTATGCGTGGTTTTGAACAGGCACAAAATGAAGATGTAGGGATAATTGTGAAAATTCCTCTTGATTCGGGTTGGTTAACTGGCAAATATAATAGCAAAAGTCGTTTTAATGATATCAGAAGTAGATGGTCAGAAGAAGATATAGAAACCAGAGCTAAACTGGTAAACAAAGTTAAGTCCATCTTTGGAACAAAAGAAAATATGGCTCAAAAAGCAATAGCTTTCTGTTTGGCTTATAATGCTGTATCTACTGTTATTCCTGGTAATGTATCCATCCAACAACTAGAAAGCAATATACAAAGCACAGATATTTCTATTTCCCCCAGTCTTATAGAAGAATTTGAAAACTTATATCAAACTGAAATTAAAAAACTAAATCTGCCTTGGTAGTAATTAGTTTAAACTAAACCTGCTTAAAACTGGCTAGACTTAACTGATTTTTGTTCTTTTTTAATTTGTTGTAGTTGAAAACCAGCAAAATGCAAAGTTTGGTTAATTTTTAGATAACAAATTCTTATTCTTCACTAATCTTATTATTATCCTTTTTTTTAAACCAGTTAATGGGGTTGAAATATGATTTGTATTTTGTAAAAAGTTCTTTACCTACTAGTATACCTCCCACCCAAAACAGAACTTCTCCAATAACTAGCAGGATTGTTCCCAATTTAATCTTTGTTTCAGAATCGGTTTCTAGAAATGGAAGGGCAGGGATTGCTAAAAAAGCAGGAACACATGCTATCATTAGGATTATACCAAGTTTTGTTCTCCAATTCATATTTTTTCTATATGTTTATGAGTTTGTAAAACTAATTAAATTTCAATTTATTAACGTAAACCTTTTGCATTTATATAAGCAATTGAATAATTTTGTAGATAAATAAATTGCCCGTTTTGCAGTCAAATTTAAAGTATGAGGTCCTTAAATAATTTAAGTTTAAAAGAGAAGTTCTTAATAATTGCTCATCATCCTTCCAAAGGCAGGTTTATGGTTTCGGAAATAATATTAAACCATGGAATAATTGGTGCATTATTATTGGAATTATCCAATAAAGAACTAATATATTTAAAGAATAAAAAACTAGGCGTAAAAAGCAGAAAAACAAAAGATGAATTGCTTGCGAGCATGCTTGCCAGGATTAATAATTCACCCAAAGAAAGGTCCCTTAAAAGTTGGGTCAGCAGACTAAGTAATAAATCAAAAAAATATAAATGGGGTATATTAAATACTTTAAGTGATAAAGCAATCTTAAAAATAAATAAACGTAAATTCTTAGGTCTTATACCCTACAAACTGACATACTTCACCAATAATAAGATCAGAGAAGACTTAATTGAAAATATAAATAATTTAGTCTTCAAAAATAAAAAACTCAATAATGAAGATATTGCTCTTTTGAGTTTAATTGATGCTTGTAAAATGCATAAAATATTTTGTAAGACTTCTGATTAACGTAAAAAGTTTAAAAAGAACCTCAAGTCTGTTCTTGACAATAATCCAATTACGGATGCCGTGGCCAAATCAATAAAGGAAGTTCAGGCAGCCGTAGTAGGAGTCGTTGCCGGAGCCGCTGTTGCCTCAACTGTTACATCTTCAAATTAAGATAAGTTTGTTTGTAAAATAATTGGCCTTATTTTCAGTTCTTTTAGGAGAAAAAAAATTAATATTACCTAAACGATAAATAATGAATAAAATTAATAAGCCTAATAATATTACTTACATACTGATAATTATTTTTTTAGTATCAGTTTATTCATCTTGTAAGAAGGATGAAAATTCAAATGTATTAAGCAAATGGAAATTAATAGAGCAATATTCTGATCCCGGTGATGGGAGCGGCGATTTTAATCCTGTGGAAAGCGATCGTACAATCGAGTTTATGGATAATGGAATTGCAGTTTCAAATGGTAGTTTATGCAATATGACTCTGGATGCAAACGGCACATATTCAGCAATATATAATGATAGTTTGATAGTTACAAATGATTGTGATATGGAAAATTTTACTCTTCATTATCAAATAAATAGTAATGTACTTATAATATGGTTTCCTTGCATTGAGGGTTGTGCTCAGAAATATGCAAAAATTGATTAATATTTCCTCATTAGATAAAAAAAACAAACCAATAAGATTATATTTGCATACAAATAATTTAGATTAGTTGAAGCCTGACTCTTTCACTTTTATTGATTTATTCGCTGGTATTGGTGGTTTTCATATTGCCATGCAAAACCTGGGAGGTAAATGTGTTTTTGCCTCTGAAATTGATGAGCATGCAAGTTTTGTTTATGAAAATAATTTTGGAATAAAACCCAAGGGAGACATAACAAAAATTGATGAAAAGGATGTTCCAAATCACAATGTATTATGTGCCGGGTTTCCTTGTCAATCGTTTTCCAAAGCGGGTAACAGAGAAGGTATTAATGACCCCCGAGGAACATTGTTTTTTGATATTGTACGTATAGCTAAGCACCATCAACCTGAATATCTTTTGCTTGAAAATGTAAGGAATCTTGCCAGTCATGATAATGGAAATACATGGAAAGTAATAAAATATAATCTTGAAAAAATTGGTTATAATATCCCCGACTTACCAATTATTTTTAGTCCTCATTATATTGGAATTCCACAGCATATAGAGAGGGTTTTTATCCTTTGTAAACGAAAGGATTTGGGGGAAATACAAGCCTTTGTTTTCCATAAAAATAAACTTCCAAAAAGCGATATTTATAGTATTCTGGATAAAGATCTGGATATCACTGATATTGAGAAATATCAACTAAAGGATCAGGAACTGAGTCTTGTGGAAATTTGGAACGAATTCTTTAAAATTAGTAGAAGTGAGTTACCGGGTTTCCCAATATGGACTGAATATTTTAAAGATGATATAGATTATGAGGAAGTTAATGTTCTTCCTGAGTGGAAAAAGAACTTTGTTCATAAGAATATTAAGTTGTATCAAAGCAATAAAAAACTTTATGATGCATGGTTGGAAAAGGCCCAAAATCATCCTTTGTTTTATGGAGCCAAAGCAAAATTTGAGTGGCAGGCAGGAAAGAATCCCGAGGGTGATATTTGGAATACAATAATGCAATTCAGACCTTCAGGATTGAGGGTCAAAAAACCCACTTATTTTCCAGCCTTGGTTGCAATTACTCAGACTTCAATAGTAGGTAAACTTGGACGGAGAATTACTCCCAGAGAGGCTTCCAGACTGCAAAGTTTTCCCGATGATTATAAATTGCATCCCGACAACCGAAAGGCGTATAAGCAATTGGGAAATGCGGTAAATGCAAAACTTGCCGAATTATTTGCGGCTCACCTATTTGGTAGAATGAAAATAGTTAATGACATAATTTTTGGCTGATACTATCGATTACAAATATTTTTATAATCGCAAAATTTACAATTGTCTGTAATTTCTGTTTGTATAAAACTTTTATCAGGATTGTATATGTCGTCGAAGATGCTATTGAGTAAAACTTCAAACTCTGATAATATATCTCCTGAATAGTTCTTTATTTCAAATTTCATAAAGCCACTTTTTAAATTCCTGAGGCTTATAATTCCAGTTTCCAGATCTTCATTTATTTTTTCTGATTTCTGATATAAGTATTTATAAAACAATACTTGAAAGGCTTTATGAAAATCAGTTTTTTGGATTATTAGTTCCAGTTCTTTAGGTTGTAAATTATTCTTCTCTACTTTACCCGTTTTATAGTCGATTATCCTTATGGAGCCAGTATTTGAAGGTCTGTCAACACGATCTATAATACCATATAATTTTATTTTTCTTTTTGCATTATCGAGAGTAAATGATTTAGTTAGCTCTAAACCAACTATGTCGATTGGAGTTTGCTTTAACTCTCTAATTTCCTTCTTGATATAATTCTCAATATATTGCTTACTTACTTTCCAAATTAGATAGTTTTGGCCAAATTTTATATTTCTGCTATTATATCGTTTTGCAAAATACTTTATCAATATAGCGTCCAGGTTTTTCAGGCTATCAGCTAAGCCATCAACTGAAATAGTTTTCCCCACAAAGGGGGTATATATTTCTTCTAAGGTGTCGTGAATTATACTTCCAAAGGTATTAGATTCAACAGAAACTTCAATTTCTTCCTGTTTTTTTACTTTAAGAATATATTGGAAATAGAACTTTAAACTACAATCTAAATATGTATTAATGGCTGATGGTGAATAACCTTTCAAAGCCTTTTCCTCAAGTATATCAATAGTTCTTTGATTCTTTTTTATATTAATTTCACTTACTTCGGCATTTCCCTGAAGGTTTAATATGTGCTTTTTTAAATTGATATTTTTATTGAGTTTGGTCAACTCGAGTTCAATTTGTTTCAGAAATCTGCTTGGTTCTCCAACACCCAGGCCATCAGATGATTCATCATAAATGAGAGAAATATTTTCTGCATATTGCAGAAGTCTGTAGAAGTGATATGCTGTTACAGAATTTTTGTCCTGTTGAAGTGGTAAACCGTAATTTCTTCTGATATCAAATGGAATAAATGAGTCTGCCATACCAGACTTGGGAAGTACACCTTCGTTGGCTGAAATGATAATCAAATTTTTGAAATCCAAAGCCCTGGTTTCCAGCATTCCCATAATTTGAATTCCACTTAGGGGTTCTCCTTTTAGGTTAATATTATAGTTGGATGCTAGTTGAAAATACAAATTAGAAAATGTTTTTATATCTAACTTTTTTAAGTCTTTTAAAGTGCTTATTTCGAAACGTTTACTGAGACCTAAAAAGTTGCTAATTTGTTCTTTTAAGATTAAATTTTTAGGACTATTCTTATCAAGTTTTTCATTTAGCAGAAGAAGCATATCAACTATTGATCTGTTTAATATTTCTGCATTTACATTTTTACTGAATAGGATATTTGCAAAATCTGTGAGGCTATTTGCCCTTAGTTTAAATAGATTTAGTAAATCAACCCTGCCGATAAAACTCAAGTTTTCCTCGATAAAATACTTAGTTATACTTTTTAATTCAGAGTGTTGTGAATTACTCAGACATGATATTAAAACATTGCTAAACAGAAGTTTTATCAAATTTCTAGTTCTTATTTCATCACCATCTTGTTTGTTCTCAATAAGTAAATTTATCCAGTCGTATAGAAAACCTTTAAGCGGACTAAATGTAAGAGGGTAACCCAAAGTAACATTATACTTTATTGAATTCACAGATTCAGGATATTTTTCTGGAAGTGAGTTAATCAATGGAATTAAGAGGTTTTCATCCGAAAGAACTATTGCTGTTTCTGTATCTTTATAGAGGTCTTCCTTTTCAGTTATCAGAGCCGATGCCAGTTTTATTTGTGATAATACCGATTGTGTGGCATAGAAGTTAATTTTCTTAGGCGCATTTATGAGTCTGTTTGTCAGGAAATTATAATTATTTAATTGCCAGTTTTTAATAAGATTTTTTATGTTTTTTCCTGCCTCCTGTAATGCTAAATTATAATCAGATTCATTAATATAATACTCATCAGCATCAAGATAAATATTGGTGTTTTTTTTCTCCTTTATATAATCAAAAATCTTCTGTTCCGAATTTGATAATGCGCTGAATCCGGCGAAAACATAATCTGTCCAGTGTTGCTTTTCTATTATTTTCTCAGGATTATCAGAAATATACCTGTTAATAAAACCAGCATATGCCATTTTTTCCTCAAGCATTTTGGCATGAAACTTTTGATAAACAGGATATAGCAACTGATAGAACTTTATATACTCAAGTTGCATTTCCGTTAACTCGCTACCATCCAGATTCCACTCTTTTATAGCTCTTGCCTCACTAATATGCTTTAATACTTCCTCGGCTTTTGCCAGATATAAATCAATATCATTAAAGTCGCGTATAATCATTGGTGCCCAAGAAATAAACTCACTGAAACTGCGGGCATTACTTCCATAAATGTCTTTATAAATATGAAATAAGCTGAAAAATAATTTCAAGGGGTCGGCGAGTGTAAAGCCTGATATATTTTGCATAAAATCCTCAATACTATACATTTCGGGCAGTAAAAAGGCATTTACTTTACCTTGAGTAAGAAATTTTTTAAGAAAGATTATCGAACGTTTATTAGGAAGTATGATAACTGTTTTAATTCGTTTTTCATGGCTTAATGCTGATATTTCTCTGGCCACTTTAACAAGAAACTTCTCCGATAATTTTTGCTGATATAAGAAGTCTTCTGCTCTTTTAATACGATCAACACTTCCTAAATCAAACCAATTACTATCATTGTCTTCATAAGCTGAAATCTTCTCTTTCCTGGCCATTTCAAGCCATATATCAATTATGGAAAATTTGCCCTTTTTATTGATTTTTGAGGCAAATTCTGGTGATGAAATATAAATCCCACTATAAGCCAGGTTTTTTGAAAATTCAGCATTTTTCTCATTTACCCACTTAAACTCCTTGCTTTTTATGTTCGTCCAGCCAATAAGTTGGTTTTCCAGATTGAATATTAATTTTCGAGATGTTTCCCTGTCGCGTACGCAAAGTGTGATCAGGTTGTTATTAGTGTTATGAAATTCTTCTGCTTTCTGAAAGTCGATATCACTCAGAATATCAACATTATGTATTAAAATATTTTCATTTCCATTAAAGAAATCTGCAGCAAATTTTATTGCTCCGCCCGTATCCAGAAGTTCTCCACTTTCATTTGAAATACTTATGTTTATTCCTTCCCATTTTTTTTCATTCAGAAAGTCAATAATCATTTGAGAATGATGATGCACATTTACAAGAATATTTTTTATTCCTATATTGACTAGTTTGCTTATGAGCCTTTCCAGCATAGTAATACCTGCCACTTCAACCAAGGCTTTTGGTTTAGTATCAGTAAGCGGTTTTAATCTGCTTCCAAGTCCTGCTGCCAGTATGAATGCTTTCATCAAATACCTTTTTCTATTTGCTGATGCAATAATTTAACTACAATTTTTTCACCATACTCGTCCTCTAACATGGATGCGATATTCTCAGCGCAGTATACAGAGCGGTGTTTACCGCCTGTACATCCAAAATTAATTTGAAGGTTTTTAAAATTTCTTTCCAGATAATTATCTACGCTTGGCTGAATAAGTTTATATGACTGATTAATGAAATCCTTACTTACACTGTTCTTTTTCATAAAGTCTATTACAACTTTATCCCTACCAGTATAATCTTGTAATTCCTTATACCTGCCAGGGTTAGGTAAACTCCTGCAGTCGAATGCAAAACCGCCTCCATTGCCACTTATATCATTTGGATAACCTCCCTTTTTATATGAAAAACTATTTACGCTTACAACTAATTTATCATCATTAACTGATATACCACAATAATCTTTCAGTTCACAAATTTGTGAGAACACAGAGTTTAACTCAGGAAATTCAGGTCCTAAATTTTTTTCATTTAAAAGTACTTTTATAATATTGATAACATAGGGAATACTCTGCAGAAAATGCGCCTTACGTTGCAATATTCCTCTATAACCATAGGCTCCCATTACCTGCATTATCCTGAACCAAATAAAGTTTGAATAATTTGACTTAAAATCATCTATATTTTCATAAGATCTTGATTGCAATAGACTGATGTAATAATTAAATAGCAAGTCTCTGAAATCCTCACTTAAATTAGCCTTGGCCTGATACAAAAGAGAAACTAAATCGTATTGTAATGGTCCTTGTCGGCCTCCCTGAAAGTCGATAAACCAGGGCTCGTTTTCTTTTAGCATTATGTTTCTGGCCTGAAAATCACGGTATAAAAAGAATTCAGATTTCGTGCTTAGTAGAGTCTTGCTAAATTTCTGAAAATCAGACTCTAAACTAGCTTCGTTAAAAGAACTGTCATGAGTTTTAACAAAGTAATATTTGAAATAATTTAAATCCCACAGAATATTTTGCCTTTCAAATTTGCTTACCGGCCATGCCACATCGAGGTCTAATCCTTTAATACCTTCAAACTGAAACTTAATCAGTTCATTTAAAACACTTTTGTATAGCTTTAGTTTTTCTTCCCAATTCATATTCGCAATGGCATCAAGCATACTTGTATTGCCCAGATCTTCAAGTAAAAAATATTTATATGAATCATCTTTTGCGAATATGCGAGGCACCCTAAGTCCATTTTCTAAAAAATGAATTGTAAATGAGTACTGAGCAATATTTTCACTTGTCTCAGGATTATAAGCAGCGATAATATTTTCTTTGCTTTTATCCTTAAAACTAATTCTGAAATATATCCTTCCCGATCCTGAAGAAGGTAATTCCAGTATACGGTCAACTTCGGTATAGTTGTTATTATCCAAAAGTTGGCTTATGTTGTATGCGTGGGTATCTGAAATCACTATTTTTATTGATATAATTGATTAATATGCTAAATTAAATTATTTGTCAATACTAATGCTTATTTAGACCCAATTTGGAATGCAAAAAAGTCTTTTTTATCGGATTATTACTTAATTTTGTGAATTGTTAAATTTAAAGGATTTGAAATGGAACAAAATGATAAAACGATAGATGTATTGAAAACAGCTATTTTGTTGGAGAGAAGAGGCAAAGCATTTTATACTCAGGCTGCACGACAGTCGGAAAGTAAATCGGCCAAAAAAATATTTGAAATGATGGCTGAAGAAGAAAATGAGCATATAGATTTTTTGGTAAAACAGTTTAAAAATTACCAGGAACATCATGAGTTTATGGAAAACGATGCGCCACATGAAGAGGATGAAACTGTAATACAGATTCTTACGGAGAACATCAAGAAAGAGATTTCTGCCGCAGGTTTTGAAGCCGCTGCCATTTCTGCAGCTATCGATTTTGAAAATCGTGCCATTGAAGTTTATTCTAAAAGAGCAGAAGCAGCTACCGATCCAAATGAAAAGGATATGTATGCCATGCTTGCAGAATGGGAGGGTACTCATCATAAATTGCTTTATGATCTTGATCAAGATTTAAAGGAGCAGGTTTGGAACGATAACAATTTCTGGCCTTTCTAGGAATTGCTTCAATGATAGTAATCACACATAGATAGATCTAAGTACTTTTAAATCAGACAGATAATAATTTGCAGTTTGTGTTGCAAACTCAATA
>PKTD01000239.1 GCA_002869315.1 Marinilabiliales bacterium
ACTGAGAAATCTCTGAATGTTGATTGCCTTTAGTGAAGTTATGAGATTTCTCCTCATATTCTTCATTACATTGCGAATAATTGTCGGAATGACATCAGAAATACTAATACTGTCAGTTCGAAGGAGCAAGAATTGCGACTGAGAAATCTCCTAATAATTCCTAATAATTACTCTCCTTTATCTCAAAGTATGATTGTGAATGCTGACAAGCAGGACATGTTTTTGGTGCCTTTTTGCCTTCATGGATATACCCACAGTTGCGGCATTTCCAGATGAATACTCCGTCGCGTTCGAAAACAATACCATCTTCAAGGTTTTTGGCTAGTTTACGATATCTGTCTTCGTGAGCCTTCTCCACTCTTGCTATCATTCTGAAAGCGATGGCAACTTCTTTAAACCCTTCTGCTTCAGCTATATCAGCAAACTCAGGGTATAATTCTGTCCATTCTTCATTTTCACCTTCTGCAGCAGCAATAAGGTTTTCGGAAGTAGTTCCAATCTTTCCTGCAGGGTAGGCAGCAGTGATTTCTACCATTCCGCCTTCGAGGAATTTGAAGAATCTCTTGGCATGCTCTTTTTCGTTGAGTGCTGTTTCATCAAAAATTGCAGCGATTTGCTCAAGTCCTTCTTTTTTGGCCTGTTTTGCAAAATAGTCGTAACGCATTCTTGCCTGTGATTCTCCGGCAAATGCTTTTAATAAGTTCTGTTCAGTTTTTGTTCCTTTTAAACTTTTCATTTTTATATTTTTAGAGTTTAGTTATTATTTTAATTTATGGGTTCGAAGTCTTCTTTACCTGCTCCGCAATCGGGGCACATCCAGTCGTCGGGAAGATCTTCAAATGCTGTTCCTGGGGGGATACCCGTATCGGGATCACCTTTTTCAGGATCATAGATATAACCGCATACAAGACATTCGTATTTGGTATTTTTTGAAATACTGGCCTCTTTCGTTTCTTTTTTCTTTTCAGGTTCTACATAAGTAGGTGCATTTTTAGGAGCTTTACCATTCCGCAGATTTCGATAATCAGCATATGTTAATGGTTCTTTTGTAAGGTCTATTTCTTTGCCTCCCTTAAGTAATCCAATAAAAAGTATGTGGGTGCCCACATCGAATTGTTGTTCCAGGTCGCATTCGAAATAGGCAATAATTCCATCTTTCAATATGGGGTTACCATTTTCAGTAATATAAAAATCCACCTCATCAAATTTGTTGGAATCCTTTCCGCTATTATATCCGAATTTGCTTATAACCTTCTGATCTACATCTCTTTCGAGTATTGCAAAGGCAAACTTTTTGGATGCCATAATTAATTCGGTACTAAGATTATCTTTATGACAACTTATTGCGAATCTCTCGGGGTTTGCAGTTACCTGAAAGGCAGTATTAGCAATGTATGCATTTTTATGTCCCTCATATTCTGTGCTGATAAGATAGAGTCCATAACTTATCTTAAAAAAAGCATCGTTACTTAGCATAATAGTGTGTTTTAGTGTATAGCAAAGTTAATTATTAGGAAGTAGAAGGGCAATTATTTTATGTTGATTCCCATAATTTATATAGAATCTAATTAAATACGGAAGTTTTTATTTTACTAAGGTAAAACTACCGTTATATGAAAATGCTTGTAATCCTGTACACTGATTTCCATTTACATAATTTACTTTTACTATATAAATTCCTGTAGGGGAAGACTGTCCGTTATATGATGAGTCCCAACCCTCATAAACAGAATCAGTATTAAACACTAATTGGCCCCAGCGATTAAATATTTGCATATTGAACTCTGCAACATCATCGAGTATTCCAACGGCATGAAATTTATCGTTAAGTCCATCGCCATTGGGACTAAAGGCAGTGGGAAATTTTAATTCGGAAATGGGAAGTGTATGTGTTTTTATATTTATAGTATCACTAGCGGCACAAGAATTGTTTATTACATCCACATAAATGCTTGTGTCCTTAATCATATAAATATCAGTGATTTGCTGCACTGAACCATTGGACCATAAATATTCAGAACCGGGGTTATGGGCATCCAGACTTATGGTGGTGCATGCATCAACAATAGTGTCGTTACCTAAGTTTACCAGTGGATTTTTTTTAATAACTATTTGCCTTTCGATAGCATCCACACAATCGCCTTCTTTATAAACAGTAAGTTTTATATCGTAGGTGCCATCACTATCATAATAGTGAAGGGGAAATAATTCAGTACTGGTTTGATTATCACCAAATTCCCAGTATAATGAATCAACAAAGTATGGTAGGTCGGAGCAAACCGGATAATAAGGGAGGAAAGAAACTTCTTCATTTACACAGGCAGATGTAGGTTCATGGGTAAAATTCAGAAATGATTTTATACTGAAATTCTGAAAATGGGTTTTTAATTGCGACATACAATAGAAGCCTACTTTTCCTGGTCCAAAACAGCCATTATAATCGAAAATTACTTCACCATCAATTTTGATAAGTATTTTATTGGCCGTATAACTAAGTTCAAAAATATATGTTTCATTAGGCTCCCAACCAAAGTCGCCATATTTTGTAGCCATCAAACTTCTTTTGGGCGGTGCATTATAAGGACTCCAGAAACAGGCGGCGATTTCTTCTTCTGTAATTTTCCAGTTATAACGGGAGAGTCGGTAACCTTCTTTTGCCTCATAGTTTTGAGATA
>PKTD01000197.1 GCA_002869315.1 Marinilabiliales bacterium
TATGAAAACTAATCTCCCCGGAAATATCTACATCTCATGGATTCTACGCATCCTCCTAATTATCATTATTCTTGTTTTCGCACTTTTTTCATTAGATGTATTTGAGGATGGAAAAGGAATTTGGGAAATAATTGCAGGTTTATTCATGCATAACCTTCCTTCCTTAGTTATGATAATAATTCTATTTATTGCATGGAAAAACGAATTAATGGGAGGAGTACTTCTGTTGCTTGGGGTAATAGGATTCGGAATCTTTCTATTTTTTAAAATTGATAACTTTATGTATGGTACAGTTATCCTGCTGGGAATCCCATTTCTTATTGGAATAATGTTCGTGATAAACCATTATTTACTTGGAAAAAAGCAAACAAGTTGATTTCGCAAAATTGAATTAGTTTACAAAACTATATATCCACCCAAAATTTCTCCATAAAACATAGTATGCATATCCCGGTTTGAACCGGAAAAATCGCTTGGTACATTTTTAGGGTAAAACTTTTTTAAAACATCTTCTGGCATAGCAGATCGGTCTTGCAATTGCTTATAGATGACCTTGCATTCAAGGGTAAGAGGAAGTTCTTTTATACCGGGAGTTGCAATTTTGTTTCCCTCTATGAGTGTTAAATCCAGTTCCTTAACTTTATCAACATCTGCCCCACTTTTACTTCCGCAATAAGCCAAAATATCTTTTGCTCTTTTTCCGCTTCCCACATTAATGGTAAATTCATTACTTTCATAGAGCATTTTATGAGTAAACCTGATTGTTCGTACATAGGCAATAAAAATAAGTTTATTCCATTCAATACCAATATGACCCCAGGATATGGTCATAGAATTGGTTTTTTCTTTTGTTGAAGTAGTTATCAATGCCGCTACTTTTACCCCCTGCATAATTTCACCAATGTGATCCATTACATCTATTTCCTTGATATCTGATCTTTCTTTCATCTTGATTATTTTTACCATTAATGTTATTGCTAAATTAGTTATTTCATCACTACAGTATTCAGCAAATTTAATTTTACATTTGCATAAACAAAATCAATGCGCAGAGGAAGAACTACATCAGCCAATACCGACTGGATAATCATATTTATATATGCATTATTAGTATTTTTTGGTTGGTTGAGTATTTTTTCAGCAAGTTCGAGTGAAGAGGTTATAAGTGTTTTCGATATGTCGGAGCGCTATGGAAAGCAACTTATGTGGATTGCTCTGGCAGCAGTTCTGGCAATTACAATAATGATTATTGATGCTAAATTTTTCTCCCAGTTTGCATATGGGTTTTATATAATATTGATTGTGATACTCATTGGAGTATTACTATTCGGAAAAACAGTAGCAGGCTCTAAATCATGGTTCCAGATAGGTAGTTTTGCCATACAGCCTGCTGAGTTTGCAAAATTTGCTACATCACTGGCACTTGCTAAATATTTAAGCACTTTAAATGTGGATTTCAGGCTGCTTAAAACACGGATAATATCAATTACAATTCTGGCATTGCCGGCAATATTAATTTTACTGCAAAACGATACAGGCTCAGCATTGGTTTACTTTGCATTCGCGCTTGTTCTATTCCGTGAGGGCATGTCGGGAGCAATAATAGTGTTAGGCATTGCAATGGCCGTATTATTTGTTCTTACGCTTCTTTTTGGAAAGTTGTACATCATTGCAGCATTGGCGATAGTATTTGTTTTAACAGGGCTGCTTTTTAAGAAATACAGGAAAAAGTATTTCACAGGAATAGCAATCTTTATACTAGCATCTTCATTTGTATATAGTGTAAACTATGGATATGAAAATGTATTGGCTCCACATCAAAAAAAGAGGATAAACGTACTAATAGGAATAGAAGATGATATACATGGGGCAGGCTATAATGTAAACCAGAGCAAAATAGCCATTGGTTCGGGCGGATTGAGCGGCAAGGGCTTTCGTCAGGGTATGCTCACTCGTAACAATTTTGTGCCTGAACAGGATACCGATTTTATTTTCTGCACTGTTGGAGAAGAGTGGGGATTTATGGGCTCTGCTGTTCTTGTATTATTATATATATCCTTGCTTTGGCGATTAGTATTTCTTGCGGAGCGACAACGGTCGAAATTCAGCAGAATATATGGTTATGGAGTGGCCTCTATTTTGTTTTTTCACTTTGCAGTAAACATTGGTATGACTATAGGTTTGGCACCTGTTATAGGCATTCCTTTACCCTTTTTTAGTTATGGCGGATCATCACTTTGGGCTTTTACAATCCTGCTCTTTATATTTATAAAGCAAGATGCAAACCGTCTTAGCGTTCTGTAATCTTATAATAATTTCAGAAGACAATTTTTCTAATAAAAATACAAGGAGATTCTCCCAGTACTATTAATATTTATCCGAATTTCGAAGGAAATAAATTAATCCTTTTAGCACTATCAATACTATTTAAGCACAATAGAAATCATAATACAGTAAAAAGCGAAACCTTATTTACAGGGTTTTAATAAAAAAAGCCGTCTGGCCAAAGGCTAGACGGCTTCATTATTGTTTTGAAAAAAGGTACTAATAAAATGTCAATCTATTATCTTCTATATCGCTAACCTTCTTTATTGCTTTATATACGAAGTCTTGATCTACTCTTTGCTTGAACGTTCCTGTCACTTTATTTTTAGTGAAGGTATAATCATTTGCTGCAACAGCAGGAGTAAATTTGTCGATTTTCACAACAAATGCTCCACCAACACCAGCCATAGGCTTAAGAGTAGTAGGTTCTGATTGTGCAAAAATAGTTCCTATAAGTTTATTTTCACGGCCAAATCCTTTAATATTTCTGGAAGAGAAGTTTAATGCCTCTACATTATCTATTTTACCACCAACTTCTGCTACAATCTTCTCGAAATTATCGCCATAGTTTTTAAGTTGATTTTCAAGATACTCACCCTTCTTTTCATTTAAAACAAAAGTATAAAGCCTTTGTTTTACCTCCTCCATCTCTGGATAACCCTCTTCATATTTTTTTGCAACAGTAGCAACTAAAAATGCTCCGTCAAGGTCGAAAACTTCCGATACATCACCAAGTTCAGTATCTTCTTCAAATGCCCATCTGATTACCTGACGCGCATTATCAACTCCTGCAATATAATGTGACATTTCCATTACTTTTGGAGCAGTACGTTTATTAAGTCGGTTATCTTTTATAGCTTGATCAAACTCTTCTTTAGTTTGATTTTCTGAAGCCAGTTTACTAGCCTGAGCAAATACATTCTGATATGTTTGATTGCTTGCTAAAACTTCTCTGTCTATTTGAGCAACTCTAACTTTCTTGGCAACATCTTTCTTTCCGGTAACCTTAATAATGTGGAAACCAAATGCAGATTCAGCCATAGTTACACCACCAATTTTTGTTTTAACACAAGCCTCGTTAAATGAAGGAACCATTGCTCCGTCAGGGAACCAACCAAGGTCTCCTGAATTATCTTTTGCAGTACCGTCATCAGAAAATTCTAAAGCCAGTTTTTCTATTTTATTGGAATTTTTCTTTACAACATTAAATAAACTATCGGCTAAAAGTTTTGCTTCTAAAGCAGTTCTTGTATTTGTTTCTGCGGCACGCATTGCTCCTGCATAGGCAATAAGTATATGTGTTGCATTAATTGAATCAGGACGCATCTGCGTATCAACTAAACGACCCATATGATAAGTATATCCGGTACGATAAGGCTCACTTACTGTTCCAATTTCTGAATTGAACATTAAAGAGTCTATCTGAACTGGAAGACTTCCTTCTTTATACCATGTGCTGTCATATGATTTATCAGAGTTTGCATTAACAAAAGATGTAGGGTTTTTAGTTTTGATAAAATCGCTATGAATAGCATCTATTTCTTTGCTTGCTGCATTAACATCATCAGCAGAAGGTCTTACATTAAATACTACATAATCAATATCAACAGAAGCCTTTTGCTCATACCTGAACTTATTCTTCTCATAATATTTGTTATAATCCGCATCAGTAAGTTCTACAATACTGTCGGATACATCTACATATTTAATTGCTACATACTCAATTTTTGCTTTATCATTATCTTCAGTATAATACTGTTTAGCAAGCCTTTCTGGTACATAATATGCATTTGAAATCATATTATTATACTTGGTCATCTTTCTGTCTTCCTTGATATAGTTTTCTAACTGAATCCATTGGGCTTTTGCCTGAGGGTTCATCTTATCAAGATTTTGAAGATAGTTAAGCACTGCTGCTTTATCATACTCCCCTTTTTGAGGGTTAGTAAAATACCTTTTGATTACAGGGTGAGGATTATTACCCTGAACTAACTGAAAAAGTTCTTCGGTAGTAACTTCTACTCCTAACTCTTCATATTGTTCACTCATAATATACTCACGCACAATCTGATCCCAGGTTTGATCTCTAACTGTATAAGTCTCTTGCTGAGTAAGTCTCTCTTTTTGCTGTTGCGATTTAGTATTCTCAATATTCTGGTCAACCTTACGGTTGAAATCCATTATTGTAATCTCTTCACCATCAACACTTCCTATGTTCACGGTTTGTCTTGGTTTACTCTTTACAAAATCACCTAAAACAAATGCTGCAAGGGCTACTCCAATAATTATGATAAGGAGAGCCGAACGTTTTCTAATACTTCCAATTAAGGCCATCTTTTTTACACGTTTTAAAATTGGGTGCAAATGTACAAATCTGTACGAATTAATAAAAAAAAACTTTTTTCTTGATTTTAAGAAAAATTATTTTGCCGAAATCCTACTTATTTCT
Source organism: Marinilabiliales bacterium (assembly GCA_002869315.1). GTDB lineage: Bacteria > Bacteroidota > Bacteroidia > Bacteroidales > F082 > BM524. Next base: position 4,775 of record PKTD01000197.1, read on the forward strand.
GGTTTTCCTGAATATTCTCTTCAACCATATTGGTAAAATTATTACCCCTATTATAAGATAAGGATAGTAAGAAACCAGTCGCCAGAACAAAGCTAAAGGTGCAAACCAGGAGTCGTTTGGTATAAAACCACTTAGGAAGTCTGAGAATATATACTCTGCCACACCAGAACCTCCCGGAGTTGGACTGATGAGCAATATTATCCACATGCTCAATTGTCGCCCTAAAAGTAAAAAGTGGTTGTATAAATTATACCCCTCATGGAAAAAGGCAACCAATAATACATTAACAACCCAATAACGGGCTGTCCAGGAAACTATAGTAGCAGAAAAACTTTTTAGCCAATAACTAAATGGTTTTTGCCTGATAGTAATTGAAGTCCTTATAAGTTGATTAGCCGATTTTCTTGCTCTTGTGCGCCATCTTATTAAAATTGGAAAAAGAAAAACCCAAGAAATGAAAGACTTAAATAAAATAGGATTTATAAATAAAGCATAAATTAAAAACAATGTATAAACAAATATTGCAAGATATCCTCCAAAGAAGGCGAACAATAATTCATCAAATTTAATAGACTCTGGCGGAAAAATATTATTCCCATAAATAAAGTATACTAGCGGTACGGCAAGCAGAAAAAATATCTCATCCAATAATATGGCCGTCAGCACAATGGCAGTGCTTTTTCCACTACTAACCCCTTCTTTATAGATAAAAAATATTGCCGGGCCAGTTCCTCCAACAACCGAAGGTGAAACTGCAGAACTAAACTCCCACAACATAATGATGTTAAATGCCTGTCCCCAACTTAAAGCATAATCACTTAAAACTATCAGCCGGTACATATACGCCAAATCGCGTATGGCCATCATCACAAAAGCAAGTAAAATATAAAAAAATGTTTGCCAGGTAAAGTCAATAAAAGAAAATGTCTCTTCATTGAATGAATTATAAATCAGTATAATACTAACGCCTAGCCCAAAAATTATGGGCCAAATAATTCGCTTTGGCTTTAAACTGTTTATAATCTTATCCAATGGTGAAATTTTTTGCAAAGATACTAAATGATTGCTCCAATTTTGGCAAATTAAACTTTGTTAACATGTCAGTTTGTCGTGTAATATATTGATACTGTGCCAATATGGCGTATATTCCAAAAAGGTATGGAAATTGAAAAAGCAACATCAAATTAAAATGAATTATAAACGTAAAAATTTAAATAAAATGAACTTAATCAGATTTAATCAACATCCGGCATTTTGGAATCTTTTAAATGATTTCGATAACAATGTAAGTCACAGTAATAGTGGCAATTCTCCTTTGGTAAATGTAATCAACGATGACAATAAATATGTTATTGAAGTTGCAGCACCGGGAATGAAAAAACAAGACATTTCAATAAAACTTGAAAACAACAAATTGGTAATTGCTTCTGAGAAAAAAGAAGAAAAACAAGAAAAAAACGTGAATTATACTATTAAAGAGTTCGGTTTTAACGGTTTCACAAAAACATTTGTTGTTCCTAAAGAAATTGATGCAGAAAAAATTAATGCGGATTATAATAATGGAATACTAAGTGTTAGCATACCTAAAAAGGAAGATGCAGTGCTTAGCCGCAGCATAAAAATCAAGTAAAACAACAGATAGCGATTAATTAAAAACGCCATTGTATGAACTATAAAGTTCTGCAATGGCGTTTGTTTTATATTTAAACAAACTGTCAATAAGCCTTAATTTTCGATAAAAACACCTTAAAGCTTGATTTCATGAGTAGGATTGTTTTACTTTTGCCTTGAAATAAAAAAAAGAAAAAATATGAAATCTTCATTGCTTATAGTTTCTGTGCTTATTTTTTTTGCAGGAAACATATTCTCACAAAATGTTAATAAGACAGTACATGATGAGAAAATCGATAAGGATATATTAGTAGATTATATTGACTCCACAGGCTTATATGATGGAATGTTTGGGCTTTATTATAAAACACAATTCGATACTTATTCGCCAAAATCAAAATATATTAAGAAATCAAAAGCATTCATTGAAAAAGGTGACTATGAGTTTATCACTGTTTTGGGCGATTGGTGTTCCGACAGTAAACTTCAGGTGGGTAGGTTTGATAAAGTTTTAAAAGAACTTGAGATTCCAAAAAATAAAATAAAACATATTGGTGTCGACAGAGATAAAAAAGCCAGAGAAGTTAATATAAAGAATTATAAAATTTTGAGGGTTCCCACCTTTATTGTAATGCTAAATGGAATAGAAATAGGGCGAATAACTGAAAGTCCTGATGCAAGCCTTGAGAAAGATCTATATGATATTCTCAAGGAAAATTAATACTGATATTGTTGAAAATATTTTCCAAAATATCTGAAACTACTTCTTTCATAAAGCAACTGAAAGATGTAGGAAAAACTGTTGGATTTGTCCCAACCATGGGAGCATTGCACCAAGGACATCTGCAATTAATGCGAAGGGCAAAACTTGAAAATGATATCTTAGTGGTTTCAATTTTTGTAAACCCCATACAATTTAATAACAAATCGGATCTGGAAACCTATCCCAGGGTTTTTGAAAAGGATATTAAATTACTTGAGGAAGTAAATGCCGACATATTATTTTCGCCCAGCGAGCAGGAAATGTATCCGGAACCAGTAAATAAAGAATATGATTTTGGAGCCCTTGGTAATGTTATGGAAGGCGCCAACCGACCTGGTCATTTTAATGGTGTGGCAATAGTAGTAAGCAAACTATTTGATATTTGCATACCCCACAAAGCATATTTTGGGGAAAAGGATTTTCAGCAACTTGCAATAATTAACAAATTAGTCAAGATTGAAAATACCAATGTGGAAATTGTCCCTTGTGAAATAGTGCGTGAGCATGATGGTTTGGCTATGAGTTCACGTAATGCTCGTTTGAGTGAAAATCAAAGACAATTAGCCCCTTTTATCTATGAAACGCTTAAAAAAGCCCAGAATTTTGCAGGAGACAAAAGTGTTGAACAGTTAAAAAATTGGGTAAAAAACCAATTTATTGATAAAAAAGAATTTGATTTAGAGTATTTTGAAATTTGCGATTCTATTGATTTACAGCCTATTAACCATTGGAATCAGGCAGAAACTGCCATGGGATTTATAGTGGTACATATGGGAAATGTAAGGTTGATAGATAATATTAGATTATTTAATAATTTTGCTTCCTCAAACATTGGCAATAAATAAACGATTTCCATGAATATTGAAATACTAAAGTCGAAAATACACAAAGCTAAAATTACTCAGTCGAATCTGAACTATATTGGAAGTATAGGTATTGATGAGGACTTACTCGATGCAGCCAACATGATAGAAAGCGAAAAGGTAGGTATATATAATATTACCAATGGAGAAAGGTTTGATACTTATATTATAAAAGCCGAACGTGGAAGCGGTACAATTTCATTGAATGGTGCTGCAGCCCGAAAAGTAGCGGTGGGAGATTATATTATAATTGTATCATACGCTTCAATGGATTTTGAAGAAGCGAAGTCGCATAAGCCCACAATTGTTTTTCCTGATGACAATAATAGAGTAAAATAAATTGAAACCTCAACTAAAAAAACGTTTAATAACAAGCATAGAATACCTTTTTTTTCTTGGATTAGGAATTGCTCTACTGTGGCTTAGTTTTCATAAACTGGAATACAGTGAGATTAAAAATGACATTTTAAATGCCGATTACCATTGGCTGTTTATTGCCCTATTTTTTGCTATAGTTTCTCACATCTTCAGAGCCTTAAGATGGAATATGCTCATAAACTCCATGGGCTACAAAACAAAATTATCTACCACCTTTTTTGCTGTAATGATAGGATATCTGGCCAATACTGCAGTTCCTCGTATGGGTGAATTTATGCGATGCGGTGTGCTCTCTAAAAAAGAAAAAATCCCTTTTAACTCACTTTTCGGAACTGTAATCAGTGAAAGATTCTTCGATTTGGTAATGCTGGCTATAATAATGTTTCTTGTTATTGCTTTTCAAATTGATCTAGTTGGTGCCTATGTAACTGATATTCTTGAACCAGTATTGGGTTCTGTTTTTTCAAATATCTATTCCATTTTATTACTTTTTGCAGCTGTAATAGTTCTTATAGGAATTACAATATGGTTTATATGGAGGAGCAGAGAGTGGATAAAATCGTTTAGGTTTTACAATAAAGTTAGAGGTTTTATCGACGGACTTTTACTAGGCATAAAAACCATTATGAAACTAAAAAACAAATGGCTGTTTTTTACATACACCCTTTTGATTTGGTTTTTTTATGCTATTATGGTTTATATGCCGGTATTGATGTTACAAGACACTTCTCATCTGACTTTTATCGACGCTTTAACAATTCTGGCAATTGGAAGTCTGGGAATTGTAGCCCCTGTGCCCGGAGGTATTGGAGCATATCATTTTATTGTAAAATCTATTTTAGTAGAACTATATTCCATTGAGGGAAATGCCGCAGGAAGTTTTGCTGCCATTACTCATGCAGGTCAAACATTGCTTAATGTGATTGTGGGATCTTTAAGTTACTTTTATATGATGATATTTACCAAACAACAAAAACCATCCAATGAATAAACTGGAAACTATAAAATCGAAAATTCTTGATGATAAGAAGCTGAAACAAAGTCTGAATATATGGCGCTTTCATCAGAAGAGAATAGTTTTTACCAATGGGGTTTTCGATATATTGCATTTAGGGCATATTGACTACTTATCGAAAGCCAAAGATCAGGGTGATATTTTAATAGTTGGTGTTAATACCGATTCCTCAGCAAAGCGTCTTGGTAAAGGAAGCAATCGCCCAATTACCGATGAAATTTCCCGATCCACCATAATATCTTCTCTTTCAATTGTTGATGCCGTTGTACTTTTTGAAGAAGACACACCATATAACTTGATAAAAACCGTTCAGCCCGATGTATTGGTAAAAGGAGCCGACTACAAAGCCGAAGATATAGTTGGCTATGATATTGTAATGGCCAAAGGCGGCCGCATAGAAACTATTGAATTCCTTGACGGATATTCTACTACTCTTATTGAGAAGAAGATACGGGAGGAATAGCACAGTAAATGTTGCAGGTTCATTAAGGTTCAAGATATTAGTATTTCTTAACTAATCATTTAATTTATTGTTATCCATAAAATATAAGCTATACGTCATTCCGAATCCCCATCCTAGGAGTTCTTCTTAGAATTGAAAATACTGGGGTAAGGAATCTCAAAATACACAACCTGCAACACTCACCTTTTCGGAGATTCCTCACCCCAGCACAATACAATCAAAACCAATTACTTTGGGTTGGGGATTCGGAATGACATTAAGTATGCATTTTTTGGTATTAGTGATAACAATTTCGCTATGGTAATTGCAAATAGATTTTTTAACTCAACGAAACTTGCAACCTGCTACTTGCAACTCGTAACTTGTAACCTGTAACTCGTAACTCGTAACTCGCTTGCCTGCCGCAGCTTTAGCGAAGGCATGGTAACTTGTAACTCTCCTGAGATTCCTCACCCCAGCATACTACAATTAAAGCCAATTACTTTGGGTTGGGGATTCGGAATGACAACCATCCAATAACTAATCACTAATAGCTAATGACTAATAACTAATAACTAATTTAGCATCCAATATGCCTGGAAATAACAAGCCTTTGTATTTCCGATGTTCCTTCGCCTATCTGAAGTAATCTCTGATCGCGGTAAAAACGTTCCACATCATAGTCTTTCATAAGTCCGTAGCCGCCATGAATTTGAACAGCCTCATCGGCTACCTCCCGGGCAATTTCCGAACAATAAAGTTTCGACATAGCGGCCTCTTTGCCGAAAGGTTTATCATTATCTTTCAGCCAGCAGGCTTTGTAAAGAAGGTTTCTTGCAAGTTCAATTTTTGTTGCCATATCTGCCAGTTTAAAGGCATTTATCTGGAATTTTGAAATAGGTTTTCCAAACTGTCTGCGCTCCTGAGCATAGGCCATTGCCATTTCAAATGCTCCTTGAGCACAACCCAATCCCATTGCAGCAATGGATAGTCTTCCTCCATCAAGAGTCTGTAGCATAATCTTGGATCCCATTCCAACTTCACCAAGAAGATTTTCTTTTGGCACTCTCACATCGTCGAAAAATAATTCGGCAGTATCGGAAGCTCGCCACATCATCTTACCATGCATGGGTATTGCTTTGAAACCTGGAGTGTCTTTTTCAACAATTATTGTAGTAAAAATTTTTCTTCCGTTCTCTTCACCTGAAACAGCCTGTACAGTGCATCCTTTAGCAATTTCTGAAGAACCGTTAGTAATAAATATCTTTGAACCATTAATAATCCACTCATCACCGTCGAGCACAGCAGTTGTTTTGGATCCTCTGGAATCAGAGCCTGCTCCGGGTTCTGTTAGTCCGAAACTCCAAAGCCCATCACCTGTGCATAACTGAGGAAGATACTTCATCTTTTGCTCCTCGGTACCAAAGGCATATAATGGATAAATTCCCAAAGAATTATGAGCAGCAAGTGTGGCAGCATGGGAACCGTCAACTCGGGCAATTTCTTCCACTGCAATAATATAAGAAAGCGTATCCAGTCCCTGCCCTCCGTATTTTTCAGGCAGGTTCATACCAAACAAACCCATTTCGCCAATTTGTTTTGTTAGTTCCAAAGAAAACTCTGCTTTTTCATCGAGTTCCTTAGCAAGAGGTTTAATTTCCCTTTCGGCAAATTCTCTTACGGTTTCTCTTATTAGATTTTGCTCTTCGCTTAATTCAAAGTTCATTATACTATATTTTATCGGTATTATTTTTAATTTTTCTGTTATTTGCTAGTTAAAAACACCAGTTGTGCATTACCTTCAACCATATCCCCCTCTTTTACACTAATCTTCTCTACAACAGCATCTTCCATGGCGGTGATATTGTTTTCCATTTTCATGGCTTCAACTACCAGTAACACTTTTCCACGGCTTACTTCTTCACCTTCTTTTACATTTACCTGAATTACCTTTCCGGGCATAGGTGAACATAAATTACCTTCACTGTTTTCACCTCCGGCGGATGAATATATTCGTTTATTATTTAAAATGTCTGTCCTTTCTATACTAAAGTCTTTGCCCAGAGCACTAACCGTAGAAATACCATTTCCATCTTCAGAAATAAAACTTTCTATTATCCTGTTCTCCAATGAGAATTTTATGAAATTTTCGTTTACATCTACTAAGGTAATTTCATAAATAGTTTCACCTTCTGAGAATTTATATGATTCATTTTCCTTTGAAATAAAATTAAGAGACCTTTCCTCATCTTCAATTTTGAAATTCAGGATGCTGTTGGTTCTCCAATATCCTATTTGTTCCCAAATATTATTTTTATTAACAGGCATATTCAAGCTATGCACTGCGAAGGCAATCAAATGCGGAATGCCATTTATTTTTAGCTTCTGCTCAGTAGCATTATTCAAAAGTTCATCATTATGAGTGTCGCAGAATTTTGTGGAGATATTATTTTTTGCAAATGATTGGTGCATTAGCATTTGCTGCAAATATGGAATATTGGTTTTTATCCCATGAACGATATAATTGTTCAATGCATCTATGCTGTTTTTTATGGCCGATTCCCTGTCCACAGCCCAAACCACCTGTTTGCTTATCATAGGATCGAAAAAACTATGGATGGTTCCTGCTTTATCTATTCCGCTATCAACTCTAATATTTTCTCCCTCCGACTGCTTATAAAAAGTCATATTACCCGGCGAAGGCATAAAATTATTTGCAGGATCTTCGGCATAAATACGGCATTCTATGGCATGTCCTTTCTGACTTAGTTCAGATTGCTGGATTTCCAGTTTATTTCCGGCAGCAATTTTTATTTGTTCCTCCACTAAATCAACACCAGTAACCATTTCAGTTACCGGATGCTCCACCTGTATACGGGTATTCATTTCCAGGAAATAATAATTCAAATCCTTGTCAACAAGAAATTCAATTGTTCCTGCACTATTATATCCAACGGCCTTTGCAATTTTAACCGCATCCTCACCCATTTTACTTCTCACTTCGTCAGTAAGTGTTACTGAAGGCGACTCTTCAATTATTTTCTGATATCTCCTTTGAATACTGCATTCCCGATCGAAAAGATGAATAACATTCCCATGATTATCACCTAAGACCTGAAATTCAATATGGCGGGGTTCCACAACATATTTTTCAATGTAAATACTACCATCCCCAAAATAATTTTTTGCTTCACGCGAAGTGGTTTCAAGCACTTGCTTTAAATCGTCATTTTCATTGACAATTCGCATACCTTTTCCACCACCTCCGGCTGCCGCTTTAACAAGTATAGGTAGTTTTATTTTGTGGGCATTTTTCAATAGTTCATCAGGACTTCCGTTTATTCCTTCTGTCATGGGGATTCCCAAACTTTTCACAAAAGCACGGGCCTCTATCTTATTTCCCATTAACTCAATGGACTTAACATTAGGACCAATAAAACTTATATTGTTTTTCTCACATGCATCAACTAATAATGGGCTTTCCGACAAAAATCCGTAACCGGGATGTATGGCATCGGCCTTAGTTTGTAAGGCAGCATTGATTATTTTATCAACATTCAAATAGGTTTCGCTGAGATTTCCGGGAGTATCTCCCTCATCCAGAAATACACTTTCATCAGCCATACGAACATGTAAAGCATCTTCATCGGCTTTTGAAAATATTGCAACTGTTTTTATACCTAATTTCCTTGCTGATTTAATTATTCTTACAGCAATTTCTCCTCTATTGGCTATTAATATTCTGTTGAAAAGTTTCATTATTTAGTATATTCATTTTCAGTACCTTACAAAGAACGCCTATTGTTATTTTTTATCAATAAAAGCAGGCTTTAAGCAAGTATGATAATACGAATACCAAAAGTACAACTATTTACTAAGAAATAATAGTAAATGCAATGGCATTATTATCGAAAATATGAATTAAATATAAGATAATAGATTTATTAGGCTAATACTTTTCTTTTAGTATCGCGGCCTCCTTTTCTCCAGAAATGCTAACATACCTTCCTGACCTTCATCGGATGCTCTCAGTTCGGCAATTAAATTGGCAGTAAAATCAATATTGTTTTCCAATGAATTATTTAATACTCTTGATATGAGTCTTTTAGTTTCTATAACTGCCTTAGGGGCAGATGTTTTAATTTCCTTCAAAATACCTTCCAAAGGATTTTCGTCATCAGCATTATAGATATGATTTACAAGATTCCACCTTAAGGCCTCTTTGGAATTAAATCTTTTTCCGGTCATCATTAACTCTTTAGCCCCAAATTCACCAATGCGCTTAATAACAAAAGGCGCAATAGTTGCAGGAGCAATGCCTAGTTTTACTTCGCTGAAAGCAAATTTTGTATTTTCTTCGGCAAATACTATATCGCAGGCAGAAATTAGTCCGTTGGCACCACCAAAAACAGCGCCATGCACAAGGGCAATAGTAGGTATTTTACATTTATAAACCGACATAAAAAGGGCGGCTAACTTTTTTGCATCTTTAATGTTTTCTTCCTTCCCAAACTCGGCTATTCCCTTCATATAATTCAAATCGGCACCGGCACAAAAGGATTTGCCATTACCTGATAAAACCACCGCTCTTACATCCTTATAATTTTCAACTTCATTAAAAACAGAAGTAAGTTCTGCAATAAGTTCTGCATTCATTGCATTGTGAACTTCCGGACGGTTCAATTTTACCCAAAGAATGTTTTGAGTTTCGCTGATAATTATGGTGTTGTTATTTGTGGTCATGTTATTGTTGTTGTCATTGTTATCATTGTTGTCGTGGTTGTCATTGTTGTCATTGTTGTCATTGTTGTCGTGGTTGTCATGGTTGTTTATAGACTATTATACTTTCCAATTTTTTTCTACAAATGCAATAAAATTATGAATTTTAATTCCTAAAGTATCTAATTCTTCTGCAATTTTTTTCCATTTATCATCCCCGGTAGATTCAAAAATAAACTCTGCTTGTGATTTGGCCTCCAGCTGTGAAGAATAACTATAAACGAGAAATTTGATAAAATCTGCTTTATATCTTTTTCTTCCATAGCCTTCTACAATATTATCCTTTATGCTTTGACTTGACCTTCTAATCTGACTTCCTACTTCATATTTATCAAAAGAGTTTAAAGATATTGATAATTTACGTATCCGAACTGCTAGATCAAATGCTGTATTATATATTTCAAGGTCTTTGTAACTTTTCATCAGGATTTATAGTGTTGTTTTCTTTGTTGTCGTTGCTGTCATTGTTGTTGTGACTTTATCAATAAACCAACCCTTTTAACCATGACAACTCTTTGTAACAATTATAACCCTTTAACCATGACAACCTTCCAACCATGACAACTCTTTAAACCCTTTCACCCCCTACATCCTAAACACTCCATACTTCTGCTCAGGATATTTATTATTTAGCGACATGGCTATACCCATTGCAAGCAATTTACGTGTATCCACAGGATCTATAATCCCATCATCCCATAAGCGGGAAGTAGAATAATATGCCGATCCTTCTTTTTCGTATTTAGCAAGAATTTTTTGTCGTAAATCTTCTATTTCATCCTTAGGTGCCTCTTTGCCAGCCAATTTATACTGATCTTCTTTTACTGTAGTAAGAACCGTTGCAGCCTGTTCGCCGCCCATAACTGATATTTTTGCATTGGGCCACATAAATAGAAGTCGTGGATCGTAAGCCCTTCCAGCCATACCATAATTTCCGGCACCGAATGAACCGCCGAAAACTACAGTAAATTTTGGGACATTGGCATTGGAAACCGCATGAACCATCTTAGCCCCGTCTTTTGCAATTCCTCCTCTTTCGAAATCTTTTCCTACCATAAAACCGGTAATATTCTGGAGGAATACCAATGGTATTTTTCGGGAAGTACATAATTCAATAAAATGAGTAACCTTTAATGCCGACTCGGAAAACAGAACTCCGAAATTGGCAATTATACCCACAGGAAATCCCATTATATGGGAAAAGCCGGTAACTACAGTCGTGGCATATTTTGCTTTAAACTCCTGAAACCTGCTGCCATCAACCATTCGCATAATTACTTCCCGTGGATCTACAATTTTGCGTAAATCAACAGGTGCTATACCATATAATTCCTTGGGATCGTAAAGTGGTTCTTCAGGACTTAAAATTTCCAGACTTTGTTTTTCTTTATCTCCCAGGTTTTCAAAAATATTTCTGCAAATTTGTATAGCATGACTGTCGTTTTCAGCAAAATGGTCAGCCACACCCGAAATGGAAGTATGCACCTCTGCACCACCCAGTTCTTCGGCAGTAACTATCTCACCTGTAGCGGCTTTCACCAAAGGAGGTCCGCCTAAAAATATTGTTCCCTGCTCTTTTACAATTATAGTTTCATCACTCATGGCAGGCACATATGCGCCTCCGGCAGTACATGATCCCATTACAATGGCAATCTGCGGAAGTCCTTCTGCCGACATTCGAGCCTGATTGAAGAAAAACCTTCCGAAATGATCCCTGTCAGGGAAAACGGTATCCTGTTCAGGCAGAAAAGCTCCACCCGAATCTACCATATAAACACAGGGTAAGTGGTTTTGCATGGCAATTTCCTGGGCACGTAAATGTTTCTTAATGGTAAACCTCATATAAGTACCACCTTTTACCGTTGCATCATTGGCGATAATTACTGTTTCCCTTCCGTGAACAACACCTATTCCGGTAACTATTCCCGCCGACGGAAATCCATTATTATACTGATCGTAAGCCGCCAAAGGCGAAAGTTCCATAAATGGGGTGTTTGGATCTACGAGCAGGTTTATACGTTCTCTGGCAAGGAGTTTACCTCTTCCTTTATGTTTGGCAACTGCCTTTTCAGAACCTCCCTGA
>PKTD01000007.1 GCA_002869315.1 Marinilabiliales bacterium
AGAAAATGACATTACACAGAGAAATTAAATAATTTGAACCATGGCTAAGAAAGTTGTTGCAACACTACAATCATCCGGAAAAGATTTTGCAAAAGTAATTCGTATGGCAAAATCACCTAAAACAGGTGCATATACGTTTAAAGAAGAAGTAGTTCCTACTGATCAGGTAAAAGATTATTTTTCTAAAAAATAATTTCACAAAACATAAGGTACAAAAGGAGGCTTTTTCCTAAACTAAAGGGAGAGGCCTTTTTATTTTTAACTTATTAATATATGGGACTGTTTTCAGTATTTTCGAAAAAAAAGCAAAAGGAAGATCTCAATAGGGGTATTGATAAAACGAGGCAAAATGTTTTTGCTAAGATATCAAAGGCTGTTGCTGGTAAATCCAAAGTAGATGATGAATTGCTTGATAATCTGGAAGAAGCTCTCGTAACCTCCGATGTTGGTGTTCATACCACACTAAAAATTATTGAACGTATAGAAGAACGTGTTTCCCGAGATAAGTATTTGGGTGTTGATGAACTTAACACCATGCTAAAAGAGGAAATCGTTGAACTATTGCAGGAAAATAATAGTGGCGATGGTGCTGATTTTGAGTTACCTACAGATAAAAAACCATATGTTATAATGGTGGTAGGCGTTAATGGTGTTGGTAAAACTACAACCATTGGTAAATTGGCTTATAACTTCAAAAAAGTAGGAAAATCAGTCGTGTTGGGTGCAGCCGATACTTTTAGGGCCGCTGCAGTTGATCAATTGATAATTTGGGCTGAAAGAGTTGGGGTTCCTATAGTTTCACAAGGAATGAATGCCGACCCAGCATCTGTTGCATACGATACTGTTAAGTCAGCAATCGCTAAAAATGCAGATGTTGCAATTATTGATACTGCAGGTCGCTTGCATAATAAAATTAACCTTATGAATGAGTTGTCGAAAATTAGCAGGGTAATGCAAAAACTCATTCCTGATGCCCCACATGAAATACTATTGGTCCTGGATGCCTCAACAGGACAAAATGCAATTGAGCAGGCAAAGCAATTTATAGCTGCCACAGAAGTAAATGCTCTGGCACTTACAAAACTTGATGGCACTGCAAAAGGTGGTGTTGTAATAGGAGTTAGTGATCAGTTTAAAATTCCTGTAAAATATATCGGTGTAGGTGAAAAAATGGAACACCTGCAAATTTTCAATCGTAAGGAATTCGTTGAGAGTTTGTTCAATTAATTAAAATCACCTAATCCCTAATCCAACATTTCCTTACTAAGATTAATTTATCGCCTCGCCCAAATATGTAATTCTTATTGCCTGTAACCACTTAATAGTTAAAAACTAAAAGTAAAAAACTACATTTGACTAAAAACTATTGACCATAATTTTAGTCCCCATAAATTGGAATAAAAAAACTTTATCTTAGTCCCAAAAAATAGTGTGAAGTTTACTAAGCAAGACGTAGCTGATTATTATAATCAAACATTTCATCAATACCAAAGGTGGTGGAAACTTGATAAGGATCTTTCTTTGCACTATGGAATATGGGATGAAAACACCCGAAATTTTTCTGAGGCCTTAAAAAATACCAATAGGGTAATTGCTGAAATAGCAAGTATTAATGCAGGTGAAAGAGTTTTAGATGCAGGTTGTGGTGTTGGTGGGTCTGCAATTTACCTGGCTGCAAATCACGATGCCAGGGTAAGTGGCGTTACTCTTAGTGAGAAGCAAATGCAGGCTGCTATAAATAATTCATTTAGATTTGGAGTAAACCAAAAAACAGATTTCCGTCTCGAAGATTACACCAAGACAAGTTTTAAAAGTAGTGATTTCGACCTGGTTTTGGGCATAGAAAGTATAACAACTGCTTTCAATAAAAGAAGTTTTGCAAAGGAAGCAAACAGATTACTAAAAGTAAATGGTAAATTGATAATTGCAGATTATTTTAAAACCTCCTCAAAAGTAGAGGACCCAGAGGGGTATTTAACTAAACTGAGTGAAACATGGAGTATGGCTCCCATAGAAAGTCTTGATGAGTATATTCCAAAATTTGAATCAGAAGGATTTGAACTTATAGAAAATCACGACTATACGAAGGGAGTTTATCCTACAGTGAAGCGTATGTATATTTCTTACTTACTAGGCGCAATTCCATCAATAATATTTAACGTTTTTAATCCCAAGTCAGGAAAATTTGGCAAATTAAATTATAAATCAGGATTATATCAATATAAAGCAATGCAGAAAGGCTACTGGCAATATAGAATCCTATTATTTGAAAAAAAGTAAATAATAGAAGGCCATTAAGAGCTTATTAGTTTTTTTACCTTTGATCGTCAGAAATCACAATATGATAAGTTATTTATCAAATATATTAAAATTGCCCTCTCTTTATTTTACCCTTATGGATAATTTAAAGGTACAGCGTAAGTATATGAGAACTACCCTCTATAGAGATGTAGATGAAAGTCGGAAGTCGAGCGATAGTTCTCTATCTGAAAAGGATTATATTAAAATTAATAAATATTACGGTTTGGCAGTGCCGGCAGTTTTAGGGGAATCATTTGCCAGCCTGAGAGCTAATAAACTAGCATTGAATGAGCGTAAAACACTTACTTATTTAGGTGCCCTTACAGGATTATATGATGATTTTTTTGACAAAACAGATTTTAGTCATGACCATATTATTGGCCTTACTGAACATAAGAATGTTGAAGTTAGTACAGATCATGAAAGGTTGTTCTTGAAATTTTTTAATATAGCTATGGAATCTGCAAAACACCCCAGTCAAATAAGAAATTTCATACATAATGTTTTTAATGCCCAGGTAGCCAGTAAAAAACAGGTCGGTAAAAACATAAGTAAAGAAGAAATAATGTCGATTACTCAGCAAAAGGGAGGTTATTCTTTATTATTTTACAGAGGTGGAATGAATATACCCATGAATGAAGACGAGAAAACATTTCTTTATAAAATAGGAGGTTTACTTCAGTTGGAAAATGACATATTTGATATTTATAAAGATAATGTAGACTCTATAAGAACACTTGCAACTATTGAAATACATATGGAAAACTTGCGTAATACATATATTAAACTAACCGAAGAAGTTATAGATGCTGTTTTATATTCGAATTTTCCAATAAAAAATAAACAGCAATTTTTGAGAATTATATCTATGGTAGTATGCAGGGGCTATGTATGTTTAGATATGCTTCAGAAAAATGAATTAAAAACTGATAATAAATTTCAGATTGAAAAGTATCAGCGCAATGAGTTAATATGCGATATGGAAAAACCTATAAATTTTTTGAAATCGGTGCATTACTATTCTAAAACAAGATTTTAAATTTATTCAGCATAAAATTATTATAAACTACTCAACATCAGCACTTTTAAGGCTTCATGTAAATTGTTTTCTAAAATAAGTTTTTTTGCATAATTATGTCGTGCAGTTTCATCTTTTGCCAATGATCTGTAAAGAGGGTTTTTCATGGAATCAACAATTTCCTTTTCGTTTGGAAGTGACTCGATATTCCCCAATATACCCAAATCATTACCGCTTAGTATTTTACTTAACCTAACTTCCTCGGGAAGTGAATCAACTCCAATTCCTAAAGTAGTAATAGGTTTTGGAACTTTAAATTTCGCCTCACCGCTGGTACGCACATAATAGTCGCCACCTAATCTACCCACGAGGTCAATCTTATCAGGATGAATATTTCCATTTTCATCGAATATGTTTTCATCAGCATGTACATAAAGAAGTTCACAAATAACCAGGTTACCAGAACCCGCTTTACCGCTTATTTCTATTATATCTCTAACTTTACATTCGAATTGAAGTGGAGATTCTTTGACCCTCGGTGGTTTTACCTTTACAGAATCAATTGCTGTTAAGCCCGACTTTACAAACTCATCTACCCCCTTTGGATATTCGGTACTACTTAAACTCATTTGTTGTACCATATCATAATTTACAGCATTAAGGACAACCTCAGGCACTTCCTTTACATTTTCCAGAGTGTGTTTTGTGGTATTATCTCTTCCCCTCCTTGATGGTGAAAATATTAAGGTTGTAGGATTAATGCCATATGCATTATAAAAACTAAAAGGGGAAAGGTTTACATTACCATCCTTATCAATGGTACTGGCAAATGCTATCGGACGAGGTGCTACTCCTCCTAAGAATAACTTATGCAATTCAGGATTGGAGATATTGTTTGGATCGATTTCCATTTTAGTATTTTTTTGCCGGTAAAACTTTACATACTGATTCTCCAAAGCCTATTCTGTGGCCATTGCTTTCACAGTATCCGCGCATGATTATAGTATCATTATCATTAACAAATTTTCTTTCGCTGCCATCATTCAGTTTAATGGGGTTTTTACCCGCCCAACTTAATTCAAGCATTGATCCATAAGAATCTTTTGTAGGACCAGAAATTGTTCCAGAGGCATACATGTCACCCGGGTTAATATTACAACCATTAACCGTTTGATGTGTCAGTTGCTGTGCAATATTCCAGTATAAATACTTATGATTGGATTTACTTACAATAGTTTCATCATTATTCTCAGGTTTTAGTGCGACCTCCAACTTGATATCGAAGTTTCTTTTTCCTTTAAATTTAAGGTATGGAAGTACTTCGGGTTCTTGCTTAGGTCCTTCAACTCTAAATGGTTCCAGTGCATCCAAAGTAACAATCCATGGTGAAATTACCGAGCCAAAATTCTTTGCTAAGAAAGGTCCCAGTGGAACATATTCCCATTTTTGAATATCTCTTGCAGAAAGATCATTAAAAATTACCATTCCAAAGATATAATCCTCAGCATCTTCAAGTTTAATAGGATTTCCCAACTTATTTGACTTTCTGGTTATAAAAGCCATCTCCAACTCAAAGTCGAATAATCGACATGGGCCAAAAACCGGCTTTTCAGCATCTGCTGGCATAGTTTGACCATTTGGACGATGGATGTCGGTTCCTGAAACAACTATTGATGAAGCGCGTCCATGATATCCTACAGGTAAACTCTTCCAGTTAGGAAATAATGCATTATCGGGATCACGAAACATAGTGCCAACATTTGTGGCATGCTCAATAGATGAGTAAAAGTCGGTATAGTCGCCAACTTCAACAGGCATATGCATATCTACTTCACTCTGATTATATAGTAATCTGGATTTAAGTTTCTCATCATCTCTGATAACTTCGCTTTCATCTCTGAATAATTCGGAAATCTTATCTCTAATGAGAGAGTTTTTTTCTTTCCCTAATGCAATAAAATCATTTAAACTGGATGCAAAAAATGCATCATATTCTTCATTTATTATATCATCAAAATAACCATCTTCGGCTAATACAGAAAGATCAATTACTGTATTACCAATTATGGTCCCAGGTCGAGGCGACTTATCCTTTGGAGAAAAAATTCCAAAAGGTATATTTTGAATTGGAAAATCGCTATCTTTTTTAACTTCAATCCATGATTTTAAAGATGGATCATTAACCTTACTCATCAATACTTGTTTAAGATTTAAAAATTTATTTGATTTTATTAGAGAGTGCCTCTGTTACCTTGTTCTCTTTCAATTGATTCGAAAAGTGCCTTAAAATTACCTTTCCCAAACGATTCAGCACCCTTACGATCAATTATTTCGAAAAAGAAAGTAGGTCTGTCCTGAACAGGTTTAGTAAATAGTTGCAGCAGGTAACCCTTATCATCTCTGTCGATCAGAATTCTGTGCTGACGAAGTTGTTCCATATCTTCTGCGATTTCTCCTACTCTTTCTCCAACAGTTTCATAATATGTATCGGGTACATCCAGAAAATCAACACCTCTATCTCGTAATGCTCCAATAGTTTTTATAATATCCTTTGTTGCCATTGCCACATGCTGAGGCCCCGGGCCTATATAGAAATCCAGATACTCTTCAATTTGTGATTTTTTCAATCCTTTAGCGGGCTCATTTATGGGAAATTTTATCCTCATATTATCGTTGGCCATTACTTTACTTTTCAGAGCAGTATATTCTGTACTTATATCCTTGTCGTCGAATGAAATTAACTGATCGAAGCCCATCACATCTCTGTAAAAACCGGCCACGTCATCCATTTCATTCCATCCTACATTTCCAACTATATGGTCAACATATAAAAGTCCTGTATCTTCAGGTTGATAGTCTGGTTCCCATTTTATAAATCCGGGAAGAAAAATACCATTATAATCTTTATTTTCAACAAAAACATGAACTGCATCGCCATAGGTTTTAATTGCTGATAAAACAACTTGTCCATTATCATCTCTTTCAACACGAGGTTCGAAATGCGGTTTTGCACCTTTTTTTACAGTTTCAGAATAGGCAACCTTAGCATCCTCAACTGTTAATGCAATAACCTTTACGCCGTCACCATGAAGTTTTTGATGTTCAGTGACCTCAGAATCAGGAGTTAAGCCCGCAGTTAAAACAAATACTATTTTATCCTGCTTTACAACATAGGATGTACGATCCTTTAAACCGGTTTCAAGTCCGGCATAAGCCATAGGTTGAAACCCAAAAGCCGATTGATAATAATGTGCAGCCTGTTTTGCATTTCCGACGTAGAATTCTACATAAGTAGTTCCTGTGATAGGTAGTGATTGTGACATATTATTTAATTTATTTATTTCTGTTTACAATATTTAATTCTTATTCACTCATCCAGGATTTGTAATAATCCTGATCTTCAATTTCCAAAGCTTGTTTGGTAAGTTTTAATGGCTTAAATGTATCCACCATAACAGCATATTCTTCTGTGTCTTTAACTCCAATACTTCTTTCGATTGCACCAGGTTGCGGACCGTGAGGAATTCCCATTGGATGCAAAGTAATCTGGCCTACACCTATATTATTTCTACTCATAAAATCTCCATCTACATAGTATAATACCTCATCAGAATCTATATTACTGTGATGATATGGTGCAGGTATTGATTGTGGGTGGTAGTCAAATAATCGAGGCACGAAAGCACATGTAACAAAAGCCTGTGTTTCAAATGTTTGATGTATTGGAGGCGGCATATGTAATCTTCCAGTTATTGGTTCAAAATCATAAATGGAAAGGGCATAAGGGTATAAACAACCATCCCAGCCAACAGCATCGAAAGGATGGTTGGCATAATGATATGGATATATCATATTATTCCTTTTTATATTGACTTTAAAATCGCCCTCTAAATCAAATGTTTCAAGTTTATCAGGTGTTCTGATGTCTCTTTCATAAAAAGGAGAATGTTCCAGGAGTTGCCCCGATTTGTTCATATACCTTTTGGGAAAATTAAAAGGATGATTGGATTCAACTATAAATAATCTGTTTTGCTCTGTTTCAAATTTAAGTTGATAAATAGTTCCTCTGGGTATTATCAAGTGATCACCATCGGTAAATTCCAAAACACCATAGATAGTGTTCAATGTGCCTTTACCTTTATGTACAAAAATCATCTCGTCACACTGACCATTCTTGAAAAAGTCTTCATCCATAGACGAGGTCGGTGCTGCAAGAATTATGTTAACATCATCATTAGTTAGAACTATCTTTCTGGATTTAAGATAATCCTTTTCAGGTTTTACATCGAAACCCCTAAAAGCTCTGTGCTGCAAGTTTTTATCAATAGATACTTCTGGAGTTACATCGTAGGCTTCGTCAATAGATAAAACTCTAGTTGGTGGGTAATGATGGTAAATCAACGAGTAGTCGGCAGAAAATCCTTCTGAAGAAAAAAGTTCTTCAGCATATAAACTGCCATCTTTTTTTCGGAATGTAATATGTCTTTTATTGGGTATTATTCCCCTTTTTTGATAGTGAGCCATACTTAATTTGGATTTGAAATAAATTTGCTGCAAATATAGTTAATTTAAAATTAATCCAAATAGTAACATTTGTTAATTCGAAAACTATTTAAATATGATTTTTTGAGCAATAATTAATCCAATATTTGACATGAAATGTAGTATCATAATTGGCATAGTTCTTCATTTGAGTTATACTATTAATGGTCAATTTTTAGTTTGCATGGAAATAAAGATTACTTTTGCCGCTCAAAACATTAAAAATCAGGTGTAAAAGGTTAAGCGGGTATTCAGAGGCTGCGTAGCCATTCCTTGAGCACCCGTTTATTATTCACCCGGATTTACACCTTGACAGGCCTTCCGGATAAAAATTAAATATGACAACATTTGAAGAAATTGGTCTTCGCAATGAGATTATCATGGCGATTACCGAAATGGGTTTTGTTACACCAACGCCCGTGCAGGATAAAACTATACCTGCTTTATTGGATTCTAAACAGGATCTTATTTCCTTGGCACAAACAGGAACAGGAAAAACAGCTGCATTTGGCTTGCCTATTATTCAGCAGTTGAACGAGGATACTAATTCAGTTCAGGCCATAATTCTGAGCCCAACCCGGGAATTATGCATACAAATTACAAAGGATTTGAAAGCCTACTCTAAATTTATGGACAGAGTTAATGTGCTCGCAGTTTATGGCGGTTCCAGTGTTGAAAACCAGGTTAAAGCTCTCAAAAAAGGTGTTAGTATTGTAGTTGGAACACCAGGGAGAACCCTTGATCTCATTAAGCGTAAAACTCTAAAAATTAACTCTATAAAATGGTTAGTACTAGATGAGGCTGATGAGATGCTTAATATGGGATTTAAAGATGAACTAGATGGTATTCTTGATACAACTCCAAAAGAAAAACAAACCTTGTTGTTCTCTGCTACTATGCCTAAAGAGGTTAGGAGAATCGCGAATAACTATATGACCGAACCAAAGGAAATATCAATTGGAAAGAAAAATATCGGTGCTGAAAATGTAAAGCATCTCTATTATATGGTAAAAGCTTCTGACAGATATCTTGCTCTAAAACGTATAGCCGATTATAATTATAATATTTACGGAATAATATTTTGCAGAACCCGACGTGAAACTAAAGATGTTGCCGCCAAACTAATTAACGATGGATATAATGCAGATGCATTGCATGGTGATCTTTCTCAGGCACAAAGAGAGATGGTTATGGATAAATTCCGTAAACATCACTTACAGCTGCTTGTGGCTACGGATGTGGCAGCAAGAGGACTGGATATAAACGATCTTTCTCATGTAATTAATTACAACTTACCAGACGATCCTGAAGTTTATATTCATAGAAGTGGAAGAACAGGAAGAGCAGGTAAAAATGGAATTTCCATATTAATTGCCCACTCCCGAGAGGGTAGAAGGATTAACGAACTTGAAAAATTAATTGGAAAATCATTTGAAAAAAGTAATTTGCCAGGAGGTAAAGAAATTTGTGAGAAAAGACTATACAATCTGATGGATAGTATTGAGAAGATTGAAGTAAATGAGGATCAGATAAGTGAGTTTATGCCTGCCATACAAAAGAAACTGGAATGGCTTGACCGTGATGAACTTCTTAAGAGATTCATTTTTGTTGAATTTAACAGATTCCTGGAATATTATAAGAATGCTCCGGACCTCAATGTAAGTTCTGATAAAGGTGAATTTAAAGGTGGAAAAAGAACAGCAAAGGGTTTCAGCAGGTTCTTCATAAATATAGGATCAAAACAGCGCATAAAACCTCAACTTTTAATAGGCCTTATTAATGATGAAACGAACACCAAACAAATAGAAATAGGTAAAATTGAAATATTACGAAACTTTTCGTTTTTTGAGGTAGATTCTAATTTTGAATCCAAGATTCTAAAATCATTTAACAATGTGGAATATGGTGGGGTAAAAGTGGCAATTGAATTGGCAAAGGCACCTACGGCAGAGCCATCCAGAGATCAAAAAAGAAAGAAGACTAGGAAAAAGAAATTCAGAAAATAATTAAGCATTTTTAAGAAGCGGGTTAAATAAAAGTTAAAAAGGCCAGCTTCAGACACTTTCGTGAAAAATTATATAATTTTATGCCAATGAAAAATGTAAAAATCATTGGCATAATTTTTTTTGTAGCATTGACCCTAAATACTTTTAGTCAGCAAATTAAAGTTGTTGATTATAAGGGTTTTGAACCATATATTCAAAAAGATAATGATACAACTTATATCATTAATTTTTGGGCCACATGGTGTATACCTTGTGTAAAAGAGTTGCCGGAATTTGAAGAGGTGAATTCTGAATATGAGTCTGAAAAGTTCAAGATGTTACTGGTTAGCCTTGATTTCAAATCTCAGATAGAAAGTGCCCTGATTCCATTTATTGAAGAAAATAATTTGCAAGCAGAAGTCATACTTCTCAGCGACCCTAATTCCAATGAATGGATTAACAAGATTAATAAAACCTGGTCAGGTGCAATCCCTGCAACAATTATTTATAATAAAAACTTCTACTACTTCCACGAAGGAAGTATGACTAAAACTGATTTAGAAAAAATACTAACTAAAAATTTAATACGATGAATAATATTCAAACTAAAGGACTTTTACTTACTTTAATTGCTCTTTTTACCTTACAGTTTTCATATTCTCAGGGATATAAAGTTGGTGATAAGGCCAGCGGATTTAATTTGCTGAATGTTGATGGTAATATGGTGTCTGATGAACAATACGCTGATGCTAAAGGATTTATTGTAATATTTACCTGTAATCATTGTCCGTTTTCTGTGGCCTATGAAGACAGAATTATAGCAATTGATAAAAAGTACAAAAAACTTGGGTATCCAGTGATTGCAATAAACCCAAATGATTCAATTGAAGCTCCTGCCGACTCATACTCAAAAATGATTATCAGGTCTGAAGAAAAAGGATTCACATTTCCATATTTACTGGATGCCGACCAAAGCCTTACAAAAACTTATGGCGCAACCAGAACACCACATGTCTTTATACTGAAAAAGAATGATAATGATTTATTGGTAGAGTATATTGGTGCTATTGATGATAATCATGAAGACGCTGCAGCAGTAAAAAAGAAGTTTCTTGAAGATGCGGTTGATTCCTTGTTAAAAGGTGATAAACCTGAAGTTGATTTTACAAAAGCTATCGGTTGTTCTGTTAAATTTGCAAAATTATAGAAACATGAAGACCATATTAATTACCGGATCTACTGATGGCATTGGTAAGCAAACTGCTTTGGATTTAGCCCTTAAAGGTCATGAGATAATTGTACATGGTAGAAATGAATTAAGAGGTAAATCCATTGCCGAGGAAATAATTTCACAAAGTGGAAATGAAAATATACACTATATTAATGCTGACTTCAGTAAATTCGGTGAGGTAAAAGATTTAGCTCAAAAAATTACTAATAATCATACCAAACTCGATGTTCTCATAAATAATGCAGGAGTTTTTGAAAATGAAAAACATATATTGCCAAACGGATTTGAGAAGACTTTTATGATTAATCATTTAGCTCCTTTTGTTTTAACTAATTTATTGCTGGATTTTCTTGTAGAAACAGAAAATTCAAGAATAGTAAATGTTGCAAGTATGGCTCAGGCAAGCAGTATTGATTTCAAAAACATGAATGCCGAGAAGTATTTCGATGCTTATAATGCCTATGCTGTTTCGAAATTGGCAAATATATTGTTTACATACAAATTGGCAGATTTGATAAGTCATACAAATACAACAGTTAACTGTTTACATCCGGGAGTAATTAGTACAAAACTTCTTCAAAATGGATGGGGAATGGGAGGAGCAAGTCTTGAGCAAGGAGCGCGGACCTCTGTTTACCTTGCTGATAGCGAACAGGTTGAGGGAGTTAGTTCTAAATATTATGTCGACTCCATGGAAAGGAAATCAGTAGCAATTTCATATGATAAAAAAGTTCAAAATCGCTTATGGGAGATAAGTGAAAACATAATGAATACCAATATTAATTAACCAAATTAAAATAATGAAAAAGCTTATTTATTTTATTGTTATGCTTTTGATTTTCCCCTTTGCTTCATGTAATATCTCTAAGCCTGAAAAGGTAAAGATTGCTAAAAAGAAAAGGCAGCCAAATGTAATTTTAATGATTGGTGATGGAATGGGGCTTTCAGAAGTGTCAAGCACATTTTACTATGGTAATAGAAAACCAAATTTTAGCCGATTTAAGGAAATAGGGCTTAATAATACATCCTCCGCAGATAAAAAAATTACTGATTCAGCAGCAAGTGGTACTGCATTGGCTACAGGTAAGAAAACTTATAATGGAGCTATTGGACTCGATGCCGACTCGCTTATTGTACCTAATCTGGTAGAAGTGCTTTCAAACTTAGAATATAATACTGCAATAATAGCCACCTCTTCCATTACTCACGCAACTCCGGCATCTTTCTTTGCTCACGTTAAACAAAGAAAGATGGAGTATGATATAGCAGAACAATTGCCAAAAACTGAAGTTGACTTTTTTGCTGCTGGAGGTTTAAAATATTTTACGAATAGGGACGATGGAAAAGATATTCTAAAGAGTCTTGTGGAAAATGGTTTTGCTCTAAATGATACTATTAATTACCACTTTGATATTAGTAAAAAATATGCATATATTTTGGCTGAAGATGCTTTGCCTTCAATGCTAGATGGTAGAGGTGAGTTCCTATCAGAATATACACAACACGCATTGAATTATTTATCAATGTCAGATAAGCCATTTTTTGTGATGATAGAAGCATCTCAAATCGATTGGGGGGGCCATGCAAAAAATGCTGATTACCTAATTTCCGAGATGCTTGATTTTGATAAAACTATTGGTACAGTTATGGATTTCGCAGAGCAAGATGCAAATACCTTGGTCATTGTCCTTGCAGATCATGAAACAGGTGGTTTTACCCTGGCAACTGACAATGGTGACTACGGTAAAATAAAGCCTACTTTCTGTACTGGAGGACATTCAACTACTCTTATTCCGGTGTTTGCATTCGGGCCGGGTGCGGATAATTTCAAAGGTATTTATGAAAATACAAATATATTTGATAAAATTATACAAATCACGGAGTGATATTTGCAAGCGTCTTTATATCAGCAATTTATGATAGTGATAAATTTGCTATAAAAGTTTATAAAAAAATATAATTAATAAAGCTGGCATTTTATATCTTGTTTATATTTGCCCTTTAAAAATAAAATTTAGTAAAAATGGCTATAGAAATTACAGATGCGACTTTTGAATCGCTAGTATTAAAATCAGACAAACCTGTTATAGTTGACTTTTGGGCTGTATGGTGTGGACCATGTCGTATGGTTGGACCTATAGTTGAAGAAATTGGACAAGAGTATGCCGATAAAGCTTTTGTGGGTAAAGTAGATGTTGATCACAACCCTGAAACAGCAAAGAATTTCGGAATTAGAAATATTCCAACAATTTTGTTCTTCAAAAATGGTGAAGTTGTGGATAAGCAGGTTGGTGCTGTACCAAAACAAAAGTTAGTAGAAAAACTTGAAGCATTATTATAATTAATTTTATATGATTCATAAAAAAAAGGCTGTCCATAAAAATAAGGGCAGCCTTTTTGGTACTTGCAGTTTAGCAATAATAGATGGCAGATAAAATAGAAATAGGAAAAATTGAGAAATTTCAGTCATTGGAGTTTCTGGCACGACAAGTAGTGGAAGGTTTTATTACAGGCCTTCATAAAAGTCCGTTTCATGGCTTTTCTGTTGAATTTGCTGAGCATAGGTTGTATAATCCTGGGGAAACAACTCGATTTATCGACTGGAAACTTTATGGTCGTACCGACAAAATGTTTGTAAAGCGTTTTGAAGAAGAAACTAATCTGCGATGCCGCATAATTATAGATAATTCTTCGTCAATGTATTTTCCAAAAAGGGAAAAGTTGGATATCAATAATCCAAACAAAATTTCCTTTTCAGCCTATGCTGCTGCAGCTATTATTAACCTTATGAAGAAACAAAGAGATGCTGTTGGTTTGAGTTTGTTTAGTCAGGAAATTGAAGAGCATACACCCCAAAAATCTACTCCTGTGCATCAAAAGTATTTATATTCTATTTTAGATAAACTTCTTTTAAATGAGCAGCATACAAATTCCAGAAAAACTAATATCAGTAATTCGCTACACTTAATAGCAGAGATGATACATAAACGATCGTTAGTTATTATTTTTAGTGACCTGATGGATAATACGAATAATATTGATGAGGTTTTTTCATCGCTTCAGCATTTCAGACATTATAATCATGAATTAATATTTTTTCATGTGTACGACAAGAAACTTGAAGAAGAATTAAATTTTGATGACAGGCCTCATAGGTTCATTGATCTGGAAACAGGAGATAAAATTAAATTAAACCCCCTGGATATAAGGGAAAAGTACTTCAAGTTGACTTCTGATTTCCGGAATCAATTGAAAATAAAATGCGGAAAATATGGTATTGATTATGTAGAAGCAGATATCAATAAAGGCTTTGAACCTATATTACTACCCTATCTCTTTAAAAGAGGAAAATTATATTAGTTATCCAACACTTTTTTAATACCGGCCTTATTAGTAGGCTTTGCCACTATATTTTTGTCTTTATCTAGCACAAAAATAGTAGGTGTAGCATGTACATCATATTTAACAGCAGTAGGCCCGTCCCAACCTTTAAATTCTGCAATATTTATCCATTCGTAAGGATTATCTTTTAGGTAATTCATCAAATCACTTTCGTATTCATCTATTGAAACAGCTATAACCTCTAATTTTTCTCTGCTTTCTCTTTCATAGTATTCTTTTAAAACTGGCAATACTTCAGTACAATGCGGACACCATGAAGCCCAGAATATTAATATGGTTTTTTCAGAATTAATATTATAGAGGTTAATTTCATCTCCACTGATATCTTTAGTTGTAAAGTCGGGAGACTTCTTGCCAATGGCAAGTTTTTTAATCATCTCCATTCTGCGTTCAAGGCTTTGCTTCCTGTCAGTATTAACACATAATTCTGAAAGTTTATTCTGCTCAGCTATATGATTTAAACCCCTTTCAAATCCTATTGCTTCAAATCCTTTCAGAAGAAAGTCGACCAACCATTCGTAAGTTTTTTGTTCAACTATTGCATAATTTAATACACTGTCGATAGCCACTATTAATTCGTCCTCTAAAGTTTGCTTTGTATAAGATGGACTCTGATAAAGTGATAAGTACTTTATTACTTTGGAACTTAAAATATTACTTCTTAAAAGCAGGGTGTCAGAAAAATCAGTATTATCAAAATGATGTTCAATTAAATATTTTTGTTTATCATTTTCACTTAATCCGTATGGCGCAAAAACAGGCATATCAACTTTTATATATCTAGATGCCAGGGTGTTAGGATTGTTTGTGATTAGTTCCTTGCTTCTGCTACTTATATTTGTTTGTAAGTTCTGATAATAATTTTCTGTATATTCATAATATTTATCTCCGGGAGGATAACTCATTAATAGTTGTTCAATAACTTCCATTTTATACTGGTTGAATCCTTTAGTATAAAGGTAATCGTACCATATTAAATTCTCTATGGATTCTACTATCTGAACATTATCTTCAGCACTATTACCTGATGATACAAACCTGATATTTTCATTATTATAAATTAACTCAATATTCTGATTAGTACCGGTATTTATGGTGTACATACCAACGGGTAAATCCTGGTTTAGATTAAATGTAAAACTACCCTCGTTATTGCAAAATGCAGTATCTAAAGTTGATTTTGACTGTCCTTTCACCTGCAGCAAATATACTTTTGTGTTCTTTAATCCATTAATGCTACCGTTAATAGTGTGCTGAGAGTAAGTAGCAGCAATACATCCAAATAAAATTATTACTATTAAAAAGGCTGAATTTGCTTTCATTTATTTTTTTTAGCAAAGATAAATTTTTAGAAGGTAAAAGATAATAAATTTGAATTTTGAAGTGAATGTTATAAATTTGCTAAGGTTATTGGTGAAAATATTTTAATCGCAATTAGCCATATACAAGAAAGAGAATTCAATTTTAATCATTTAAATGCTTTTTAATAAGTATTTAATTTATAAGATATCTACCATAAGCATATGAAAAATGACATTATAAAGTTGGGGCTGCTTTTAAGTTTCGCATTCTTAGTGAATACTTTATCCGCACAGGTGCCCACTACTCAGGATTGTTTGGGAGCTATACCAGTATGTGATTATATTTACGTTGAAGAGACAACCGCATGGGGAGAAGGTAATTATCCAAATGAAATCCCATCCGGGCAATCTTGCCCAAACCATTGTATGGATGGTGAAAAAAACACCAGATGGTATATATGGACTGTAATTGAATCAGGAGATTTACGATTAACTATTACGCCTGGAACAGCAAGTGATGATTATGACTGGGCCGTTTTTAATTTAAGTGAGTGGAGTTGTGAAGATATTTATTCTCATCCAATACAGATGATGGTGAGTTGTAATTCAGCAGGTGGCAGTGGTTATCAGGGAGTAACCGGAATAAGTTCATTAAATGGTGGAGTTATTGATTGTAATGGTGCTGGACCAACAAATAAGTGGAATGTGGATTTACCTGTTTTTGAAGGAGAGTCA
>PKTD01000145.1 GCA_002869315.1 Marinilabiliales bacterium
ATAATCTCCTGCCGTTAGTTCTACTAAAAAAGAACTACTAACATGTGTTGAATTATCATCGAATTTTGAATATGTAAATGAGTAACATTGACTACCATCTATATATGTTGTACCATTCTTTCTTAGTCGGGAGCGAATAGTTTTTCTTTGATTATCATCATTAACAATGCTAAACATATAATTTAGTTCATAAATACCATCATTTAATACATAAATCCTTGAAGGATTTGTGCTCGTGGAATGAGTAAAGGCAATGTCATCTTTAAAATCCTCAATATCCCAGGGAATGCTTACAGATGTTACCAGGTCGTTAACATTTTGTGACGATGTTGAGGCACATTGAATAATTTCTTCATCTATTTCAGGAGAGGTAACTTGTATGGTCGATTGGTTATTTCCGTCGTTGGTAACGCTCACATCTCCTGTAAAATTTAATGAATTTACATTCCCAACAATCAGTATATCATCTTGTTTTACATCCAGAGGAAGTGCTTCCTGCCATGTTCCATTTCCATTTGCATCGGAAACCAACACATAATCATCACCTGCATTTGTGGGCATGGTAAAAGCATCAGTTGTAATTTTATTTACACCTGTGATATTATCACTATCATCTAGGATTACACCTGAGTTTTGTATTTTATTCCCATCAGTTCCGTCAAATCGTGCTATTGCATTATCGGTAGAAGATGAAGGACCCTCCACATCTGAGTCTTCTTCAGGTTTTAAATGTAACCATTGAGAGCCATTCCAAAAGTAAAATCCCTCTTCCTGATTTGATCCTGAATTATATACCAACAACCCAATTGCAGGGGAACTGACAGGTGAAGGGTTTGTTATATCAGAAGTCAATGAAACTCTTGGTATTAACACACCTTTATCGTTGGAAACAATATCCAAAGCCGATGAACCGTCGGGAGTATCAGTTTGAATGCCAATTTGTGATAGCACCGTTAAATTCACTATTAACAGCGGAATTAAAAACAATATTTTTAGTAAGCCTTTCATATTGTGCTTATTGTTGCGTCTTTAGTTGGATCTTATAAATCTCATAAAAAATAAATTCTCATATGGTCGTAGTCTGATGGGTCCCGGATTTGTTTGCCCGTTTATCACCAACTCTATATAATCGTTTTGATTAAGTTCAATCAAAAAGGATGAACTTGCATGTGTTACTTTATCATCTTCTTCATGATAGGAGAATGAGTACGAAGTTACGTGGTCAATAAAGGTAGAACCATTCTTTCTTAATTGTGCCCTCAGAGTTTTACGCATAATGGTTTTATTGACTATGCTAAACATAAAATTCACTTCGTAAATACCTCCTCTGTTTACCGAAATTCTTTCAGGATTTGTTGTAATTGAATGATTAAAGGTCATAGCATTTTTTTCTCTTTCTAAATTCCATACAATGGGTGTAAAAGAGGTCAGGTTGTTTAAATCGGTAGAGTCAATTGAGGAAACCTGTATTACATCATTGGTAACATTCTTCTTAAAGAAAACCATTTTTGCCTGATTATTGCCTTCGTCATAAACTTTGATTCCAGACTCGAAATTCAATTTATCAACATTAGCTGTAACAAGAACATTATCTTCTTTAACATCAACAGGAGGGGCTGTTTCCCATGCAGCATTTCCGTTTATATCGCTAACCAAAATTAATCCTGTTGACGGAGATGTTGTTAATTTAAATTCGGCTACTTCAAGGCTGTTTACCTGACTAATCTGATCATTATCATCAATTATAACATCCGAATTTTGTATTATCTTTCCACTAGTACCATCAAATCTTACTATTGCATTATCTGTTGAATTTGCAGGCCCACTAACCTCATCTGCATTGGGAGTTTTTATTAAAACCCATTTGCTACCACTCCAATAATAAAATCCTATGGTTTGATTTGGACCTGTATTAAAAACCAATAGTCCGTTTGCCGGGGAACTTACTGGACTTGAAGTATTCAGGTCGTTGCTTAATGTAATACGCGGGATTAGTATTCCCTTGTTTAGAGAATACACCTCCAAAGCTGCCGATGAGTGTGGATTATATGTAAGTATTCCTACCTGTGCATTGGCTGAAATAATTAGCATAAATAAAACTACCACCGGCAATAGCCTTTTCAGGAATTGCTTAATGTTTTCATTTAACATTGCGTACATATGCCTATACTAATTTACGTAATACGTAATTATTCTCTGCGTTAAAATATCGCTCTTGTCAATGTTAGCTGTAAATAGATTTTCTTGTAGTTTGCGTTTTTCAGTTCTGCTTGTCCAGTTCTTATTTTGATCATAAACATAATCAAAGGATGAAGTAAGGGCAAGTCGGTTACTAATGTAAGTTTTACTTTCCAAAACATCATTATTATTATTGTAACGATATTTTATTCTTTTTTCGACTTGCCCTTTAGCATTATAAATTTTAAGTTCAACCAAATTATACTTATAATCGTATTTGTATGTTAGTTTTCTTGTTAATTCATCTTTATTATTCAAAAATTTTTCTTCAAGTTTAAATCCCTTATAATCGCATTTATAGATAACTTTTGTAAAAAGACGGTTATAATAATCATCATATTCCACCTCTAGTTTTTCTCTATTAGCATTATAAGATTTCTGATTTGACCTATCGTAAATTTTATGTGTTAAATGACCTTCTTCATCATAAAAATAATTTACTTTGAGGTAGTCAGAACCATCTGGATTTGATTCTATAGTATGGTCGATATTTCCTTCTGCAGAATAGAAGTAATTTATTTTACTAAAAAGTTTGTGATTTTTAAACCTGGAAAATTGAATTAACCTTCCATTTTTATCAAAAGATTTTATAGAATTATTAATTATTAATGGATTTTCTTCGGAAGATAATCGGTTTTCTAACTCAGTTAAATCCTTAATACTCCCTTTCAAATTCATTTTCACATATGAAGTAGGAGTATAGGTATAAATATCTGCAGAACAGAATATTACAACCATCATCAATAGTGTGAGTTGCCGTTTCATTTGTTGTTTGATTTTGCTTGTTTCGTTCGAAAACGAGTCCAAATATATGTCAAGAATTACAATTATCCAAATTTTTTATGAATTTATAAACTGGATAAGTAGTTCTTTGTCACGATGATCTGGTTCAATTTGAAGTATTTTTTTGGCAACTTTTTTAGCTTCCTGAAGTCTATTTATTTTGATCAAAAGTTCAAGTTTTGCTAATTGAAATTCGATGTTTTCAGGTTCAGAATTTATACATTGGTCAATAATATTTTCAGCTTCAGCATATTCTTGATTAAATGACAATAATTTAAATAAATTCAATTTTATTCTGTTTCTTTCAGGTGCAAATTCTACTGCTTTCCTGAGACTGATAATGGCCTCATCATACTTTTGCATTTCAGCCTGTAATAATCCCAAAGAATAATACGTCTGAGCCTCTTCAGGGCTTTGAATTATCAATTCCTTAAACAGCACTTCTGCTTTGGCATTATTTCCTAAACTATTATATAGCATGGCCAGGTTAGTTTTGGCAGGATAAAATAAATTATCAATTTGCAATGCTACCAAATAATTATCCTCTGCCTTTTCAAATTCACCTAAACTAGCATAAAGGTTTGCCAAATTATGTCGACTGCCTGCGAAATCCGCAGAATATTCCATCGATTGTATATATTCATTTATAGCGATGTTGAGTTTTTTCTGAGTAATAGTATCAAATTCCATGAGTGGTATGATTAATAATTTAGGCACAACTTCATTTCTTACCATTAATGTGGAATCATCCAGCAAAGGAACCAAAGAACTTATCAAATCTTCTTTAGTTTTTGCGGTAAAGTTTCTAACAGCTTCTCTTCTTACAAGAGCATGATTGCTCTGTAGTAATTTTTTATTTTTTTCATATAATTCATCCGACTGATATTGCCCTATAAAACTAGTGGCAGTCGCCTTAATAATCTCTGAATTATTCTCATCTTCAAGTATCTTAAGCAGGCCTTCTATTGCAGTTGGGTCTCCATTATTTGCTAAAAATACTGTTTCGCCAAAGTGAAATTTAATGGGATTTTCATACCATTTCATAGTATAATCGGCAGCCCATTTATTAGTTTTGTCGGTATGACATTGTATACAAGCATTTGGAGTTCCTAATTTATCGCTCAAATCAGGTCGTGGTATTCTCATGCTATGGTCTCGTCGATAATCAACTCCCATATAATACCTTCCTGGCATATGGCAGTTTACACATAATGATCCCTCTCCTACTTTTACAGTTTTCTTACCTCCATTCAATATTAAATCATCGCCTTCCATATTAAAATCTTTATGGAAATGATGCTCATATTTTCCGTATTGATCCTGATTGTGGCATTGGTAACAAAGATTATTGCCATCAAATTTTAACTTCAAATTATGTGGATTATGACAATTGGTACACCTTACTTTGTTTTTGTGCATTTTACTCTGAGAGAAACTGGCATATACATAATCTTCTTCAAGTATCTGACCATCAGGAAAGAAATATGGAGGTTTTGGAAGTTGTGGGTTCATGATATCAAAAATCTCCTTGCGGGGATGAATAAAATCACCAAATGAACTACGTCGACTATGGCAATATGCACATTGATTTACCAGTTCTTTGGAAGAAATATTTGAAGTTTGAACAATTAAACCATAGTTAGCAAGTTTAGAATTTTTGTTTTCTGCCCATTTATTATGTTCTGAAGAAGGTCCATGACATGCTTCACAACTAACATTTATTTCAGACCAAGTTGTATTATATGTAAGTGTGGCAGGGTTATAATTTTTACGAAGGTTAGTGGAATGGCATTCGGCGCACATACCATTCCAATTCTGTCCATTATTTGTCCAGTATAGCCAGTCATCAGGCTTAATTTCCATATTCTTATAAACAGAATCTGCAAGATGATACCAAATATTTCTTTCCGTATCCCAGGCGATTGGCAAACATTGCAGTCGTCCATTTTCGAAAGGAACTAAATACTGCTGAAGAGGACGGTAACCAAAAGTATACAGTATTTGGTAATCACCAACCACTCCATTAGGACCTTTAGTATGAACAAAGTACTTATTGTTGTTTATATAAAATTTAGAAGCAAATCCATTTCTTGTAAAAGATGCATCATTAAAATCGCCTAAAACAGTTTCTGCTACAGCAGTATCCATAGCATGTTTATGGTCGGAAATAAACCATTCATTATATTCTTTTTGATGACATTCGATACATGTTTTACTGCCTACAAAATCAGCTGTAGTAATACGTTGATTTGGATCATTACAATTACTTAAGCCAATTAGTATTATAAATATTATAAATAGAAATAAAATTGATTTACTCACTATTTTCATCGCTTATGGACTGTCATTGAGAAAACAAAGTTAATGGTTTTATGAATTAATGAAAGAAACCCAAAAATAAACCTTAATTAGTTAGTTCTTTTATTAATGCAATCGCTTTATAAGTAAATTAAAATCTTTGGGAAACGTTTGAATTGGTTCCTTATTTTGGGCAGGCATAAAAAAAAGAGGCTGCCTTAAAATGGCAGCCTCAATAACACTTTATTAGTTACTTGTTGGTGTAGACAACTTCTCCATGACTTGATCAAGGCTAAAACTAGCAGCCTTCATACGTGGAGGATATTCTTTGAAAGTCATTAAAAACTCACCTACTATGTCCTGAGCAGGTACAAGTAAAAATGCATGGTCTAATAACCAGTCGTAATATGTATTTGATGTAATTGTAGCAAATTCATACGGATCTCTTCTCAAATTCAATATTATAGGCAAACGCAATGGTATAAATGGTTCAGACCAAGTTTTCATTGTACCCTGAGCACGTTGTTCCATAAAAATAAGTTTCCAGTCATTATAACGAAGAGCTGTTAAATCTCCATCATCAGAGAAATAAAAAATTTCTTTTCTTGGGCTTTTTTCTTCTTTTCCTGTCAGGTAAGGAAGAATATTGTAACCATCCAAATGGACTTTATATGTTTTATCATCAATTTTATATCCTTCAAGCAATTTTTCCTTAACATCATCCTGTCCTGCAGCTGCAAGAAATGTGGGCATCCAGTCCAGACCAGATACAATCTCATTGGATACTGACCCAGGTTTAATATTATTAGGCCACTTTATCATGGCAGGAACTCTCCATCCGCCTTCCCAGTTGGTATTCTTCTCTCCTCTGAAAGGGTTAACAGCAGCATCGGGCCAGGTATTTTTATGAGGACCATTATCAGTTCCATACATAACGATTGTATTATCGGCAATTCCTAATTCATCAAGTAAATTTAAGAATTTACCAATATGCATATCATGTTCAACCATACCATCAGCATATTCATCCTGACCTGAGATACCACGAAGTTCTTCTTTAACATGTGTACGAAAATGCATACGAGTTCCATTCCACCATACAAAGAAAGGTTTCTTCTCCTTTACTGATTTTTTGATAAACTTAATGGCAGCATCTGAAGACTCGTCATCAATTGTTTCCATTCTCTTTTTTGTAAGAGGGCCGGTATCTTTAATATCACCACCTGCATATGAGTGTATAACTCCCCTTGGGCCATATTTTTCTCTGAAATTAGGATATTCCTCTGGATTTGGATAATCGGGCAATTCTGGCTCTTCCTCGGCATTTAAATGATAAAGGTTTCCATAAAACTCATCAAAACCATGGTTTGTAGGAAGATGCTCATCACGATCACCTAGGTGGTTTTTCCCGAACTGTCCTGTAGCATAACCCAAAGGTTTTAGTAGTTCAGCAATTGTCGGATCTTTTTCAGAAATACCTTCTTTTGCTCCGGGCAAACCAACTTTACTTAAGCCAGTACGAAATACACTTTGTCCAGTAATAAACGAAGAACGACCAGCAGTACAGCTTTGTTCTGCATAATAATCAGTAAATATCATTCCTTCATCAGCAATACGATCAATGTTTGGTGTTCGATATCCAACTAATCCCATTGTATAGGCACTAATATTGGATTGACCAATGTCGTCACCCCATAATACCAGGATGTTAGGCTTATCATTCTTTTGTGCCATAACCATAAAAGGTATCACAAAAAGCATAAATAAAAATGCAACTCTCTTCATAAAATAAATTTTTAAATAGTATTAGAATATATATAGTTAATTTTCAAAAATAGTCCTCCAGTCATTTTTCATATCAACAACAGTCCAGCCCAGTTCAATTGCCTGATCAAGTCCTTTATCAAGTTTGCCTATTGGTGATTCCCTATCGTATGCCCATTCTCTGATTGAATCAGTATGATGAACATAAAGCATAAAACTTTTAAGTTTATTGGAACTAGTCCATTGCATCATTGCCAAATCGCCATCAGAATTACCCCCACAAAATACTGGCTTTTTACCAATAATATTCTGAATATTAACGACTTTATTACCCTTATCATTGTAAAATGACATTTCATTAAGTCGTTTTAATAAAGGCTCGCCATCATTATAATCATACACAGTTTTATAAGTAGTCCCAAGGATTTGTTCCTCAGGAATATTATAAATTTCACAGATTATTGGTCTCATAAATTCCAAGCTTCCACCTGAAACTATATAGATTTTAAAATTATTGTCACGTAAATAATCGAGTAATTCTAGCATGGGTTTATATACATAATAGGTATATAATTTTCCACTTTCAGGATGTTTTGCTGTTTTAACCCAATCGGAAACTATTTGTTGGAACTCTCTTTCGGTAGTACCACCCATAGTTGCATCCAGGACTTTAGCAATTCCCTCATGCCCTGATTTTAACAATGCATTTGGTTCGTCTTCTAAAATGCTTTTAAAAGGTTGGTTTACATGCCATTCAGGATGCTGAGGCGCCATTTCTTTTAATCTGTCAATCACAAAATAGAACTGGAAGTAGATAGGTCTTTCGCTCCACATAGTACCATCATTATCAAAAACTGCAATCCTGTCTTTGACAGATATAAAATGTTCACTTTGAGGATTTGTAATATCCTCAACATAAGTGATAATGTTACTTTTTGCTATTCCATCGTTCCACGAAGTAAGATACTCGGGCTGGGAAATTTT
The DNA here is from genome assembly GCA_002869315.1 of Marinilabiliales bacterium. Taxonomy (GTDB): domain Bacteria; phylum Bacteroidota; class Bacteroidia; order Bacteroidales; family F082; genus BM524. The sequence goes on from PKTD01000145.1 coordinate 8,068, forward strand.
TGACTCCTTATGAGTTTGGTTATTGTTACAGGAAAGTAATAATAAGAGTAGTACAAATAAATAGTATTGTTTTAGCATTTTATAGTAAAGTTATTAGTATTATTTTGCAAAAATAACCTTATAACATTACTTTTATTAAAATTAAATAAAATTAACACTTGCACTATCTTTCTTTTCGTCTTTTATTCCAGTAACTTATGTAATTTTCCTGACTAATTAATCCGATGGATCCCTCGTAAATTCCACCATCCATAAAGCCATCGTAAACGTTTACAACAATAGTGTTTTTTCCACTCTGGTTTAAAAGTCCAGATGGAATGTGATAGGATCTAAATTGTTGATAAGTATCACTTCTCAGGTTCATTGTTGCAGGATTAAATGGCCCTGACTGTCCAATTAAAGTACCATTTAGATAAACCATATCCAGATCGTCTATCTTTCCAAGAAGTAATATCATATGTTTCCCCTCAAACTGAGAATTTAAGGTAAATTCTTTAGCATAACATGCGTAGCCATCATAATCTTTATAACCCTGATCTTCCCATTTACCTGGTACAATAATATCATCCCATCCGGAAATATCTAAATTATTAAATTCAGTACACAAATCAGTTTTAAACTTCCAGTTTCCGCTTAGGTTCAAATCGGTAATTGCTGATGACATATCCATTTGTAATGACACATTTCCACCAACTATACCTCCTTCACCTAATTCATCATAAACTCTAACTGCAATATGAACTTCATCATTAGTAATTACTCCATTGGGGATGAAGTAACTTCTGTTTGCGGTATAAGCAGTTGAATAATATGGAGGGAATTGTCCTGTTTGTCCTATTTTTTTACCGTTAATAAATACTTCGTCAACATCATCAATATATCCAAGCAAAAGATAATAACTTTCTTTAGCTGGTTTTTCAGGAAGTATAATTTTAAGTCTATACCAGGCATAACCATCATAGCCATGAAATCCTTGATTTTCCCAACTGCCGGGAACATGAATACTTTCCCAGTGACTATCATCATAATCAGGATGCGCCCATTCCAGATTATCACCTATTGAAAATTTCCATCTGCCTTCAAGGCTTTTTATCATGCTCAGGTCTTGTGAAATCAAATTTGCTGAAGTCAAAAGCATTAATGCCAATAGACTGAAAATTAAAAATTGAGTATTATATTTTTTAAATCTGAACATCATCTAATCGAATATACTATTATAAATTTCGTCCCAAATGCTATTGCTTTTTGGGGCCTGTCTTTTCTTAAGGCTCTGGAAATTACGTTTTGTAATAAGTCCTACAGGACCTTCGTAAATTCCCCCATAACCTCCTGTATCAAATACTTTTATAACAATTTCATTGGAACCTCCTTTAATTAATACGTTTGAAGGTATTTCATAAGCACTAAGTAAATCACTTTCATGTATATTTCTATTGCCAGCATTTTTTAGATCATCTGTTTTACCTATCAATTCATCATTAAAATATACTATCTCCATATCATCAACATATCCTAGAACCAGCATTAGATCTTCAGAATTAAAATCAGAAGGAAGCATAAAACTTTTTGAATACACAGCACTACCCTTTATATCGTTATAACCATATAATTCCCAATAGCCCGGAACAAATATTTTACCAACTTCAACACCATAAATACGGGAAATATTGTTTTGCTTTGTTTTGGTTTCAAAATCCCAATAACCACTTAAATTATAGGATAATAATTCATTATCCTCGTCATAAAATATTCCAAGGGGACCTTGATAGATACCACCATCAGCATATTCATCATAAACTCTAACAGCTATTGTATTATCACCATTTAAATTTATTAGTTCTTTGGGAATATGATATTTGCGTTTAAGATCATATGTTGTAATTACAGTAGGAGGAAATTGCCCTGAACTGCCGATAAGATGACCATTAAAATATACTTCATCAACGTCATCAATTATTCCTAATACCAAAAACAGAGACACATCCAGGCTAGAACTATTGAATCGAAATGTTTTTCGGTACCATGCAAAACCATTATATTCCTCAAACCCATTGCTCTCCCAGGTTCTGGGTGCGTATACATTCTCCCAATTATAATCATTAAACTCAGGTTTAGCCCATTGGGGATCATCACCCACGGTAAATTTCCATGTACCTTCCAGGTTAACTACTTTTTGTAAATTTTCTGACATTAATGAGAATGAAACAAAAAGGAGTATGACAACTAATGTCATTCTCCTTTTTTTAATTGTTATATTTATTTTATTTCTATGGTTCATTATGTTATACTATTTTCAGAAATTTAAAGCCTTGCTCTTAGACAAATGTAGTCAAAATGGAGAAGATGTATTTTAAAATATCTTAATAATTCCGCTTTAGTTCGGCATCAATCTAAACTTTGTTGAGAAGGAGAAATAGGAGCCAGCATCCATATTTTTACAAACTACTTTGTTTTCTTCCAGAAGTTCAGTAACGGCTTCTATTAACTCCTTATCACTACCATGAATTTTAACTACTTCAACTTCATGTTTTTCATTTATCTTACAGTTTAGAACAAGTCTTTCTGATTCTCCTTCAGCGAGATACTCACTGATGTCGACGTAGTTTAAAGTTCTTTTTATTTTCTTTAGAACTTTCTTGTCACAAGAATTTGTTTCTTTCACACTTTCTTTTGGTTGTGCTACTATTAAAGTTGAAACTATCATGCTAATCGCTAGTAAAAAATATTTAGTTTTCATTTTTCTATATTTTATGTTTATACAATTTTGTTTTTTAATTATGAAGCAAAACTATATCAACACAAAGTCCTAAATGTCAATTCCAAATCAGGAGATGTCACGAAATGTCATCAAATCATCATTTGATATTTACAATTTGATGAAAAATATGAGGTTAATTTTTGTAAACGTCAGTTAATCAACTTATAACCAACGCCGTGTACGGTAATAATAATTTTTGGGTTATTTGAATCGCTTTCTATCTTCTGTCGAAGTTTCAATATAAAATTATCGACTGTTCTGGAAGATGGTACATAATCCGTACCCCAAACATTATCTAGTAAATCATCACGGCTAACAACTTTATTTTGCTGATTCCACAAGTAGTGAAGAAACTCAAACTCTTTATGCGACATTTTAACAATATTACCATTTATCCAGGCTTCGTAATTTGAAAAATTAACTTCCATATTACCAATTGCAATATTTTTATCCTCCTGAACTGGCTTAATAGTATCGGCTCTTCGGAGAATAGCTTTTATTCGGGCTAAAAGCTCTCTTAAACTAAATGGTTTTGTAATATAATCATCGGCACCCAATTCCAATCCTAATACTTTATCAATTTCTTCACCTTTGGCAGTAAGTAATATTATAGGTGTTGAGATACCATTTTTACGTGCATTTTTACAGATATCGAAACCAGACATATTTGGGAGCATAACATCAAGTAAAACAAGGTCGTGTTCATTTCGTGAAATCATTTCATATCCTTTTGCTCCATCATCAGCGATTTCAACATGATAGCCTTCAAATTCGAGATTATCCTTTAATCCCATTAGCATTGCATATTCATCTTCAACTATTAAAATGCGATACATAATTTATTATTTATTTACAGGGAAGCTTAAGATAAATGTACTTCCCTCACCCAATTTACTTATCAATTTTACTGAGCCCTTATGAGCTTCCATAATGTGACTAACTATACTCAGTCCAATTCCTGAACCCTTTGCCTTATGCGCAAGATTACCCTCTGTTATTCTATAAAACTTATCAAAAACCATTTTCTGATATTTCTCCTCTATACCCAAACCAAAATCTCGTATGGCCACAAAAACACCCTCCTTATCAGCCTTTGTTTCAATTTCAATTTGCTTATTTTCACTGCTATACTTTATAGCATTATCAATAAGGTTTATGATAGCATCGGTAATGGCTTCACTATCCGCCATGATTTTAGGCAGGTTATGAACAGGAGAATATGTATATGAGAACCCTTTTCTTTTAAAATGATGCTAATAGGTTTCTAAAATTTGTGCAACTATTTCATTTAGGTCAGTTTCAACAAATTTATAAGTCCGCTTACCACTTTCAATATTAGAAAAATTGAGTATTTTATTGACCATACCCGACAGCCTGTTAGCCTCGGTATTAATAATATTATAATACTCCATCTTCTTATTATCATCTTTCACCCTGTTCATTGAAAGAGTTTCAGAGTACATATTTATAACAGCAAGTGGAGTACGGATTTCATGGGATACATTTGAAATAAATTCAGATTTTAATTGTGCTAATTTCATTTCCTGACGCAAACTTCGATAAATAAAAACAACTGCAATTATAAGCACCAGATCAATAATAAGAATAATCCATATATTGAAGTTGGTCCTTTTGCGAACCAAATCACCAATAGTTTCTCCTTTTAGTTGAATTCCCAATTGATAATCGGGCATTATCCATAACTCTTTTTTGTGCTGCACATTTTTATCCGACTCTTCTTTTATTGCATTTGCATAAACTTCAATCTCTGAGTTCGCTTCAAAAACAGAAAAATAAAACTCATCTTTTGCAACGGCCTGAATTTTTGGTGACAGATTTTCTTTTATAAACCCAACTGATGAAATAACAATTCCGCAAATGCCTGTTATCATATTAGAATCTCTATATGCAAATATCAAAAGGCTATGGTCGGGCATTTCAATATCTATGGGCTGAATTTTCCTATATCCCCCTTCCATATATTGATCAAGTCGTTTAATAAGACTTTGGTTATTTAAAACTTCCTGTTGTAGTGAATCAATATCATATTGTTCATTATCTGCTGTATAGAGTTTCCTTATTTGCAGAGAATCCACAAAAAAAATCATTTTAACAGACCTGTTTCTATCAATAAATGCTCTGGCTACATCCTCAGTTTGGTCTTTATTGTTTTGTATATTCTGCTCCAGTTTATTTGCCCAGCCGCTAACAATATCGTCGGAATACTGATTGATGGAAAAAATAACAGACTCCAGTTGTCGGGTGTAAATAGAATCTATCATCTGCTCATTACGGTATAAATTGCCTATTTCATAAGTTGTAAAAAATATGGGAGGCAATATAATTACCAGCAATAGTAGTATGCCTATATTAAGAATCGGTTTTTTCAAATTTCAAAATTGAGGCACTAAGATATATAAATTAGGAATTGTATAAAATATTATTTGGATTCCTGTGTTGAAACCCGGGGGAAATAAGGTCTGGAAGATTAACCCGACAGTTTTATTATTTTATTTCACTTCCGTTTTTTACATCTTCTGTAGGAGAAACGAAACAGAGTTTTCCATCTGCATCTTCTGCCATTAGTATCATTCCCTGTGATTCGATGCCCCTCAGTTTACGGGGAGCAAGATTAACCAAAATGCTCACCTTTTTACCTATAATATCTTCTGCATTATAATATTCGGCTATTCCTGAAACAACAGTCCTTTGATCAATACCTGTATCAATTTTCAATTTAAGAAGTTTCTTTGTTTTTGGTACTTTTTCGGCTTCTATGATGGTTCCTGTCCTTATGTCTACTTTCATAAAGTCATCAAATTCGATTGTCTCTTTTGATGGTTTTGCTTCAGCATTCATTTCATTTTCTTTTTTGGTATCCAGAAGTTTTTGTACCTGTTGTTCAATGGTCTTATCTTCAATCCTTTCAAAAAGGAATTCAGGTTTATTAAGAGTATGTCCCGCCTTCAACAGATTGCTGCTTCCACAATCATTCCAGTTTAGGCCATTAAGGTTGATCATATCCTGCAATTTATTTGCGGTGAAAGGCAAGAAAGGTTCACTCAATACGCTCAGATTAGCAACTATTTGTAAAGAAACATTCAGTATTTCTTTTACCTTTTCAGGGTCAGTTTTAAAAATCTTCCAGGGTTCTTTATCGGTCAGATATTTATTTCCAAGACGTGCCAGATTCATCAATTCAGCTAGAGCTTCTCTAAACCTATACCTATCTATACTGGACGATATTTTATCCGGGAATTCTTTTATTTCATCAAATATCTGCTTTGCATCATCATCAAAATCACCAACTTCAGGTACTACACCATCAAAATACTTTTTCGTAAGAACCAATGTGCGGTTTACAAAATTACCGAAAATAGCCAGTAATTCGTTATTATTGCGGGCCTGAAAATCTTTCCAGGTGAAGTCGTTATCCTTTGTTTCGGGAGCATTGGCAGTTAGCACATATCTCAAAACATCTTGTTTACCGGGAAATTCTTCCAAATACTCATGTAGCCATACAGCCCAGTTACGTGATGTGGAAATCTTATCGTTTTCGAGATTTAAAAATTCATTGGCCGGAACATTTTCAGGAACTATAAAAGATCCTTCCGCCTTTAGCATAACAGGGAAAATTATGCAATGAAATACTATATTGTCTTTTCCTATAAAATGAAGCAGTTTACTGTCGTCATCTTTCCAGTACTTTTCCCAATCCTTACCGGTTTTCTGTGACCATTCTTTGGAGGCTGATATATAACCTATGGGAGCATCAAACCAAACATAAAGAACTTTACCTTCAGCATCTTTTACTGGCACCTTTACGCCCCAATCGAGATCACGTGTTACTGCACGTGGCTTTAACCCCTGATCAACCCATGATTTAACCTGTCCGTAAACATTTGGTTTCCAGTCATTTTTATGTCCTTTCAATATCCATTCATCCAGCCAGTTTTCATAATTATCCAATGGCAAATACCAGTGTTTTGTTTCCTTTAAAATCGGAACATTTCCGCTTAAAGCGGATTTCGGATTTTTCAATTCCAATGGACTTAATGAAGTGCCACAGTTTTCACACTGATCACCATAAGCCTTTTCAAAATCACAATGCGGACAGGTGCCTGTGATATAACGATCCGCTAAAAATTGTTGGTTTTCAGCATCAAAATATTGCTCATTCGACTTTTCAATAAATTTATCATTTTCATATAATCTAGTAAAGAAATCGGCTGCCGTTTCGTGATGGATGGGTGCAGAAGTTCTTGAATATATATCGAATGAAATTCCAAAATCCTCAAAAGACTGCTTTATAATCCCGTGGTATTTATCAACTATATCCTGAGGACTAACTCCCTGTTGCCTAGCCTTAATGGTAATTGGCACACCATGCTCGTCGCTTCCTCCAATAAATAAAACATCTTCACCCTTCATTCTTAAATAACGGGCATAAATATCAGCCGGAACATAAACTCCTGCCAAATGGCCTATATGTATGGGTCCGTTGGCATAAGGCAAAGCTGAAGTAATCGTATATCTTTTATAATCTTTGGACATTGAAATATTATTATTAATTTTCCGCAAAAATAACCAATACTTTGACAATGAAGAAACCAATATCTTTAAAACAAGGCGATAAAATCGGAATTATGGCTCCTGCCAGAAAAATAAGTGCTTCCGATTTGATGATTGCTATCAATATAATTGAGAATAAAGGTTTTAAAGTTGAGTTGGGGAAATCTGTAAATGCATCAGATAATCAGTTTGCTGGCAATGATGATTTAAGAGCAGCAGATTTGCAATATATGCTTGATAAAGATGATATAAAAGCCATACTATTTGCAAGAGGCGGTTATGGATGTGTGCGTATTATCGACAAACTGAATTTTCATAATTTTTTGAAAAAGCCTAAATGGCTGGCAGGTTATAGCGATATAAGTGTAATTCATTCTCATGTAAATAATGTGCTTAATATTCAAACACTACATTCTAGTATGCCGGTAAATTTTGCAGAAAATTCAAAAATGTCATTAAGTACATTTTTTGATATTATACAGGGCAGAAACATTAGTTATCAATTTAACTCACACCATTTAAATAAAAACGGGGAAGCCAATGCGGAAGTTGTGGGTGGTAACCTCTCTGTTTTATACAGTTTGCTGGGCAGTGAAAGTTTTCCACAGTTAAAAAATAAGATCCTGTTTATTGAAGATCTTGATGAATACCTTTATCATATTGACAGGATGATGATGGGTTTGAAGCGGGCCGGTGTATTTGATAAACTTAAGGCATTAATTGTTGGTGGCATGAGCAGTATGAACGACAATGAAATACCATTTGGAAAAAATGCTGAAGAAATAATTTATGACAATCTTAAAAACTATGATTTTCCAATAGCCTTTGGTTTCCCTGCCGGCCATATGAATGATAATCGGGGGCTGGCACTGGGAAGAGAATACCAACTAGTTGTTAGTGAAGGGGGAGCAAAACTAAGGGCTAAAGGCTAAAGTGAAAATACAAAGCGAATAGTAAAAAAGAATTTGATATTAGATTAATAATGACCCATAACTATTCACCATTAAGGATTAAGGAAAAACCATTTACTAATTATCGATGACCAATAAACA
>PKTD01000281.1 GCA_002869315.1 Marinilabiliales bacterium
AATAATATTAAGAGATTTTTTATTTTCATTTTTCCTTTTTTTACGAATTATAATTCACATCAGACTCCTTAATTTCAACGGCTCCCGATTCTTTCATTAAATTATTTATATTGTTCACATCCTTATCAGTCATCTCCTCTGTTTTGCTAACCACAATTACAAATTTGTCGTTTGTAGATTCAGGGACTGGTAGTGTTACTTCCTTACCAGGATACATTTTTTCGCGAATAAAATAGGTGAGGAAAGTGAATAGTGTCCCGATAAAAATGGTTAAAACAAAAATGATAATTATAAATGACAATGTATTAAGAGGTTTGCCACCAAATTTTAGAGGATAACTTACTACTGATGTCCAATACAAAAATGCAAAAACTACAATTACCCCAAATGTACCATAGAGGAAAGTTGCAAGTGGCATTCTTGTTTTTAGATTTAGTCTGTCGAATATCCCATGAATTGGGAATGGCGACATAACATCGGCAACTTTTATCCCATTTTCCTGAAGTTTGTCTACTGCTTTGAGTACCACATCTTCATCTTCGTATATTCCTATAATATTAGTCCTCATCGGTAAATGATTTTAATGTTGTAGTTTCTTTTAATACACTTTTAACTTCGCTGATAGCAATTGTTGGAACAAAGCGGAAGAACATTAGAACTCCCAGTAGGAACAGCCCTATAGTTCCTGTAAACACTGCTATTTCAGTGATAGTTGGTGCGTAGGTGGCCCATGTTGCAGGAAGAAAGTCTTTTGAAAGAGAAGTAACAACAATTACATATCTTTCAAACCACATACCTATGTTTATAAATATGGAAATGATGAAAACCATTGGTATATTTTTTCTGATTTTCTTGAACCAGAATAACTGCGGAATAATTGCATTACATATAATCATCGACCAGTAAGCAAAGGTATATTCTCCTGTAACCCTGTTTTGCATAAATGTAAACATTTCATATTCGTTACCTGAATACCAAGCCATAAACAACTCGGTTAAATAGGCTGTAGCCATAATTAATGAAATAAAGGTTAGTATTCGTGCAACAGCATCAAAGTGGCCATCGGTAACAATATCTTTAAATTTATATACTTTTCTGAGAATTATCATTAAGGTTAATACCATTCCGAATCCTGAGAAGATTGCACCTACCACAAAGTATGGTGGGAATATTGTTGTATGCCATCCAGGAATTACAGAAACAGAAAAGTCCATTGATACGATTGAGTGAACTGAAACAACCAGAGGAGCTGCCATTCCACCAAGAAGTATTGCTGCGGTTTCGAAACGTAACCAGCCTTTTGCATTTCCTATCCATCCAAAACTCAATGCTCCATAAATTTTTCTTTTAATTTTTGAAGCTGTTCTTTCTCTAATAGTTGCAAAATCCGGAATCATACCAATATACCAGAAAGCGAAACTTGCCATGAAATAAGTTGATATTGCTACAACGTCCCAGAAAAGGGGTGAATTGAAGTTGTCCCACAGCGGACCTCTTGTATTCCAGTAGGGAAAGATAAAAAATCCATCCCAAATCCTACCCATATGGATAAGCGGGAATAATCCTGCTGCCATTACAGCGAAAATTGTCATTGCCTCCGCAGCCCTGTTTATTGATGTACGCCATTTTTGTCTCACAATAAGCAGGAAGATAGAAAAGGCGGTTCCGGCATGACCGATACCAATCCACCAAACAAAGTTGATGATTGCCCATCCCCAGGCAACATTATTATTTAGCCCCCAGGCTCCTATACCTGTTGTGATGGTGTTATAAAAACCCCATACACCCCAAAATAATGCTCCGGTAGCCAAAAATGCGGTAACCCACCACCACATTGGAGTCTTGTCGTTCATCGGACGAAGAACCTCGTGTGTGATGTCACTGTATGATTTGTTACCTTTAATTAATACTCCTCTGACTCTGGTATTATACATATTTTCATATATTTATCATTATAATTATCAAAAATTAAGCTTCTCTGTTTTTAACTTTAGTTAGATATGAAGTTGATGGTAAGGTATGTAGTTGTTCAAGTAAATGATACATTCGGTCTTCCTTTACATTTTGACTTACCTGACTGTTTTCATCAAGTAGATTTCCAAAAGTAATTGCATCTGTAGGACATGATTGAGAACAAGCAGTTTGAACTTCTCCATCGCGTAACTCACGATTTTCCATTTTTGCAGTAAGCTTCTTATCTTGTAAACGCTGAACACATAATGAACATTTTTCCACAACACCCCTCTGACGAACAATAACATCAGGATTCAGAACCATCTTACCTAACTCACTATTCATATTATAGTCGAACTGATTGTTGTTTGAAAACTCAAACCAGTTAAATCTTCTAACTTTATAAGGACAGTTATTAATACAATAACGAGTTCCAATACAACGGTTATAAGCCATCTGATTTAAACCTTCGTTACTGTGGTTTGTTGCAGCAACAGGACAAACGTTCTCACAAGGAGCGTTGTCACAATGCTGACACATAACCGGCATATGGTAAACATCAGGATTTGCTTCTTCGGCAGAATAATATCTGTCGATGCGCATCCAGTGCATTATACGTCGGTTTTTAACTTGCTCTTTTCCAATAACTGCAACATTGTTCTCCGACTGACAAGCTATAACACAGTTTGAACACCCAGTACAAGTACTAAGGTCGATAGTCATTCCCCATTGGATACCATCAAAATCAATTTTTCCATATAGTGTAGCGTTGTTTTTCTCATCAATTAGGTGCTGCTCATTACCTGAATTAGGATTCTTTTTATATTCTGGAAGTATTGTCTCACGAGCAATTGCCCTTACTTCCATAGTATGGTGAATTTGGGTAACAGCTAGAGGGTAAGTTTTTCCAGTTTTTTCTAAAGTAACTTCTTTACCAAGAAGAGAGATATTTCCATTTTTGTTTGCTAGGCCGAAAACATTTTGTCCAACTCCATTGCCTGCTTTGCCGGCAGCAGTTCTTCCAAATCCTAAAGCAATACCAATTGTACCTTCGGCCTGCCCAGGTTGCACAATAACTGGCAGTTCTATGTTTCCGTTAACTTTAACTACATCCTCAAATTTAAGACCATTTTCTTGAGCATATTTTACCGGTACTGTTATGTAATTGTCCCATGTTGCTGTTGTAATAGGGTCTGGCATTTCCTGAAGCCATGGATTGTTGGAATATTTACCATTGCCCATGGAAATTTTTTCATATAGTGCTAATTCAATAGCATTTCCTGCTTTTGAAGCTGATAATGATTGCTCTGTAAAACTATATTCAACATTATCTACCTGATAGGAAAATACTCCATCATGCTTTGTTTTATTCCAATTATTTGTGAATTTTCCTTCAGAAGTTAGAATTGTTTTCCAGTTCTCTTCAAGATATTCTCTGAAAATACCACTTATTCCAGCCCACTTCATTAAACTATCCTGAAATTGACGTGTATTAAATATTGGATTTATAGTAGGCTGCTGAATGCTCATTTCTCCAACTTTAACTTCCGCATCATTCCATGATTCAAGGAAGTTATTATCTGGTGCAATGAAATTACAAAGTTCAGCAGTTTCATCTCTTGTATCAGCAAAAGAAACTTTGAATTTTACTTTTTCCATTCCGCTGGTAAATGCTTTTGAATCAAAGTAGTCGTAAGCAGGATTAACATTATAAACCATTAATCCATGAACTTTACCAGCATTCATTTCCTTTACTGCATTAGCCATTGCTGTTTCATTACCCTGCTTTAAATTTAGAGGATGATTTAGATCCAGAGTCTGGCCGTAATTGCCTAATGCATTATTTATTGCATTAACAATAAGTTGTATGTTGATATTGTTGGTTCCAGAAATAACAAGTGATTTACCTTTATTCTTTAAAAGGTCTTTTGCGGCTTGTTTAACATCCACAGGAGAAGCAGGAGCATTGTAGGTTGACATTCCTGTTGCTTTAGCTACTTCATTATATAGGTTTAATAAAACAGTTGCTTCCTGTGATGGCTTTATCCCAAATCTGTAATCTGCATTCGAGCCTGTTAATGAAAGGTTGCTTTCATATTGATAAAGTCGCGACATGTCAGTATTACCTTTGAAAAGTTTACGGTTTTTTGAATATTGCTTGGAGAAAGAAACGGGATCTAACCATGTTCCCAGATAATCTGCATTGAACCCCACTACTATTTTAGCCTTTTCTATTGAATATGAAGGAATTATTGCTTCTCCAAAGTTCATTTTATGTGCTTTACGAATTGCTTCATAACTAACAGCATCATATGATACCCATTCAACATTTGGATACTTAGTGATGAACTCACCGATTAGTTTTTTTGTAGTAGGGCTGATTATGGTAGAGGTTAGTAAAACTACTTTTTTACCACTTAAACTTAGAGATTCTAGATTGTCCATAATCTCTTTGTCGATAGTTGCCCAGTCAGAATCGACTTTTACTTTTACAGGATTTTTCAATCTTGCATCATCGTATAGGTTAAGTACCGAAGCCTGTACTTTTGCAGATGTACCTCCCTGTGAAACAGGAGACATATCATTTCCTTCAATTTTTATGGGGCGACTTTCACGTGTTTTAACCAATATGCTGCAATAATCATTACCATCAAAAAATGTAGATGCATAAAAGTTAGGAACTCCAGGCGTAAGGTGTTCCGGCTGATTTAAAAGTGGTATAGCTTTGCGTACAGGCATTTGGCAACTGCTTACAAGCGCAACAGCACTTACAGAAAAACCAAGCGTTTTAAGGAAATCCCTTCTGCTCGATTTACCTTTAATTTCTGATTCGTCTAATCCTTCGATTGAAAATTCTGGTTGAGGCTTATTATTTTCATTATTACTAGCCTTTTTAACCTCTAAATGTTCTTCAATACTTTGCCAATATTTTTTCTCCATGATATATAGATCGGAATGATAAATATTCTTTTTATTATTTGATTATTAGTAGTGACATCTTTGACATTCTTCACCACCTATGTCGATAACCTTAACAGTTTTCTTCTCACCAGATTTTAGTTTCTCGTGCATTTGAGCAAAATTATCGTAGAATTTATTGTTAGCAAACTGCACATCTTTAGTTCGATGGCACTCAATACACCAACCCATGCTTAAGTCGTTTACCTGTATAATCTCGTCCATTTTTTCTACTTCACCATGACATTCGGCACAAGCTACTTTACCAACAGTAACATGCTGAGCATGGTTGAAATAAACATGATCCGGAAGATTGTGAACTTTTATCCACTCTATGGGTTTATTATTGTCTATTGCATCATAAATTTTTGCAATTTCTTCTTTACCGGTAGTTTTTCCTTCCTTAACCTGAGAGTGACAATTCATACATGTGGCTGCAGGAGGAATTCCGGCATGCATACTTTTATCTGCAGTGAAATGGCAATACTGACAATCTATTTTATTCTGCCCAGCATGAACTTTATGTGAAAATGCAATGGGCTGATCAGGTTGGTAATATTGCTGACGACCTAGTCCGGCCGCCTCTACAAATATTAACTCACCTCCAATAAAAATAGTAATTAGTATTATTACAAAATGTATCCAGCGGGCTTTAATAAATTTAGTAACCAAAAGGTCAAAGATGCTGATAAGCATCAAAATAACTACTATTATGAAGGTGTTTCGCATATTGCGAAAGTCTGCCCTTTTCATCTCCGCTATAATTTCCTCATCAGGGTCGTGTATAGGAGCCTCTGCCACCTCTTCTGATAAAGTTTCTGAAGTTGCTGCTGCCTCTCCCTCTGCTAATTTACCATCATTAGCAATATATTTAAGCACACCTCTTATCTGGTCTGCAGTAAGGTTATTGGGAGGCATGGGGATTTTGTTGTATTCTTCAAAAATTTTCACAGCTGCAGGATCTCCTGATTCTATCATCTGAGTTGAATTCTGAATGAATTTAATCAACCAATCCTCATCATGACGCTCATTTACGCCTTTCAGATCAGGACCTACAAGTCTTCCACCACCTATGGTGTGACAGGCCTTGCACACAGCAAAGTTAGCTTCGTCAGCAGCCGTTTGGCTAAAAGAAGTTTGTGGGAAATTTATTAATAGAAGGATAAATAATCCTAGCCCGAATATTCGGGAGTAAAAGCCCTTTTTGGAAGGTGCTTTTGGCAATACAAAACCGTTAATGATCATGATGTAAAGATTATCAAATAAATTGTCGTTTTTGTGTTTAATTTTAAGATGTTAAATATAAGTTAAAATATTTAATCTCAAAAAGGCAAAAATATTTATTTTTTGAACATAAAAAACCCAATTAGGTAACAAAATACCTAAATAATTTTGAACCTATTAACTTTCAGTCAAATAGGCCGTTAATAAAATTTTATTGTTAATTTATAGCAGTGAATATTACCAACTTCCTCCAGCACCACCTCCTCCAAAACTTCCGCCTCCGAAGCCGCCAAATCCGCCTCCAAATCCGCTTCCGCCACCAAAGCCACCTGAACCGCCAGTGAAATTGTTCCAGCTTCCTGATGAACTTCGTCCTATGCTGCTTCCTAACCATAAGGCAGTCCAAAATGGAAGATTGCCGCTACCCATATGACGAGAACGTCCACTACTTACTCTTATTAAAATGATAGCTATTATGATTATTAAAAAAGGTAAAATTCCGAAAATACTATTTTTTAAAATGGATTTATTATATCCCTCTTTTGATATTTCTCCGGATGCTAATTTGCTCAATATTTCTACCGCCTGATTAATACCTCCTGCATAATCTTCTCGCTTAAAATAAGGTATCATTTCATTCTCTACTATTCTCTTCGCAATAGCGTCTGGGATGATACCTTCTAGACCATAACCGGTGGCAATAAATGCTCTTCCCTTATCATTAGGATTTAACTTGGGTTTTACTAGTATAACAATTCCATTGTTAAAATCTTTTTGTCCTACTCCCCACTGCTCTCCTATACCAAAGGCAAAGGCTGAAGGACTATAACCATTTAAGGATTTAATGGTTAGGACTACAATTTGATTTGAAGTACTGTCGTTTAAGGCTCTTAGTTTCCATTCCAAATCCTTTTCCTGCTTTTTATTAAGCAATCCTGCCAAATCATTTACCAACCGAGGTGGTTCCGGACGACTTATAAATTCTTCAGAAAAAAGGTTAATAGAAAAAAGGAGTGATAATATAATGATTGTTACTTTTTTAATAAGCATAATTATTTTGCAATTTTTATTTTTAGTCGCCGAAAGAAATTTCATCACTTAACTCATTTATGTCGTCTAAGTGATGAGGGAAATGACGTTTGAGAAGTTTGCCAGTTGTTTCTATACCCTCTGTCAAACCTTTTACGAAATCACCTTTTTTGAAATGAGACCGCATGTTTTCCTTAATATCCACCCAGAAGTTTTCAGGTACTGTTGCATTAATTCCTTTGTCACCGATAATTGCAAATTTTTGACTTTTAACAGCAATATAAAATAGAATTCCATTTCTCAAATCGGTTTTCTCCATGCCTAATTGATCAAATAAAAATGCGGCCCTGTCGAGCACATCTTCGGTGCAATTACTTTCAAGATGAACCCTTATTTCTCCGGATGTGTCCATCTCGGCATTTAAGATTGCTCTTTTAATTTCTTTTTTATCCTCTTCCGAGAAAAAATCTTTAATTGAGGCCATAATTATTGGTTTTAATTGGTTGATTTAAATTAAAATGA
This sequence comes from Marinilabiliales bacterium, assembly GCA_002869315.1. Lineage (GTDB taxonomy): Bacteria > Bacteroidota > Bacteroidia > Bacteroidales > F082 > BM524. The sequence goes on from PKTD01000281.1 coordinate 7,687, forward strand.
AACTTCAGGAGCTACTTCACTACCTTTTTGAGCCTCGAAATATACTTTTGGCTCAAAGCCAAACATGCCTGCAAACATTGAGTTTGGGAATAGTTTTATATATGTATTATATTTTCTGGTTGTTTCATTAAATTTTTGTCTTTCAACAGTAATCCTGTTTTCTGTTCCTTCCAGTTGAGCCTGTAATTCGAGAAAATTTTGATTTGCTTTCAACTCAGGATACCTTTCTACCACTACCATAAGTTTTGACAGAGCACTTGATAATCCCTGCTGTGCCTGTTGGAATGCTTGTAAAGATTGTGCATTTAATCCTCCTGCATTTACATTTACTGAGGTGGCTTTGGCTCTTGCTTCTATAACTCCTTCAAGAGTTTCCTTCTCATGTGAGGCGTATCCCTTGACGGTATTTACCAAATTTGGAATTAAATCTGCCCTGCGCTGGTAAACATTCTCCACTTGTGACCATTGGGCATCAACACCCTCCGACATGGTGACCATGGTATTATTTAGGCCTTTTACATAACTGTATCCCAAAAACCCTAATACTGCTATTACAATTATTATTATGATAAATTTTTTCATTTTCAGTTTTTTGATTAAAATGCTAATATAAGTAATATATGAATCCCTGTTTGTTATATAAGCTTAAATCTAAGGATGCTGAACAACTAAATAAATATATCATTCGTATTAACTGTATCGCAAACGATTGCGCTAAACGAACGGATTCCTTAAGAGTTTGTAATCAAAGTATTAATTTTAATTAATTTATTCTTTCCAAAGTTTTCAACATAGACGTTTTTGAATATCAATTTCTGTAATTTTGTTCTGTTCCATTTTAGGGATTCTAATTTCTGATTTAGAGGGAATATCATCATATAATATTTTTTTAAAATATTGATAAACAAATTGTTATATTAAATTTTTAGATGTTTTTAATTTACGATACTGAGACCACAGGTCTTCCATTGGACTATAATGCTCCCTTAACAGATTTCGAAAACTGGCCTAGGCTAGTACAACTTGCATGGCAAATTCATGATGAAAAGGGTAAACTGATTGAGGTTAAAAACTTCCTCGTAAAACCTGTAGGTTTTGAAATACCTTATGGTTCTGAAAAAATCCATGGGATATCCACTGAAAGAGCCCTTAATGAAGGTGAAGACTTAGAATTTGTATTGAGCCAATTTAATATTGCCCTCGAAAAAATAAAAACCATAAGCGGCCATAATATTGAGTTCGATAATAGTATTATGGGTTGTGAATACCTCCGAACCGAAATTGACACACCTCTCTTTGAAAAGAATATAGTTGATACTAAAGAAGTATCTACAAATTTTTGTGCTCTTCCTGGTGGGCGTGGTGGAAAATATAAGTGGCCTACACTTTCTGAACTTCACAATAAACTTTTTGAAACGGGTTTCGATGAAGCTCATAATGCTGCTGCTGATGTACAGGCAACTGCCAGATGTTTTTTGGAGTTAATCAGAATAGGAGTAATTGGTTCCTCAGAATTGCAAACTGAAGCCTCTGTTGTTGACGAATTCAGAGCCATAAACAAAAGTTCATTTGAAGCAATAGGGCTTGATATTGATTCTTTTAAAGAGGAGAAGGAAGATGATGGAACTGCTTTTGAGGATGTTGATCATGAAATGGAGGAGCAGTTATTTACACACCTGCATGTACATACCCAGTTTTCGGTTTTGGATGGACTTTCAGATATTCCTAAAATGCTTGACAAGGCAAATGCTGATGGGATGAAGGCCTGCGCAATTACTGATCATGGAGTAATGTTCGGAGTTAAGAGTTTTCATCAAAACTGCATATCAAGAGACATTAAACCTATTATTGGATGCGAATTTTATGTCGCCAGACGTGGTCTTGAACTGAAGGAAAATAAGTCGGATGGAGGTGGATGGCACCTTGTTCTGTTGGCCAAGAATGAAAAAGGATATAAGAACTTAATGTTCTTAGTTTCCAAAGGCTGGACCGATGGTTATTATTATAAGCCACGTATAGATAAAAAACTGTTGCAAAATCATAGCGAAGGTATCATTGCTCTTTCAGCCTGCCTTGGGGGAGAAGTGGCCTCTAAAATTGTAAATGAAGGAGAAGCAGCAGGGGAGGAAGCCGCCATTTCTTATAAAGATATATTTGGTGAAGATTTCTATCTGGAATTGCAGCGTCATCCCACAGGTGACCCTGATATGGATAAGGAAGTATTTGATGATCAGGTTTTTGTGAATAAAGTTTTGATTAAACTTTCTGAAAAACACAGCATTAAACTAGTGGCTACTAATGATAGTCATTTTATTGATAAGGAAGATGCTGGTGCCCACGACAGACTTATATGCATAGGAACAGCGAAAGACCTGGATGATCCAAACAGGTTAAGATATACCAGGCAAGAGTGGTTTAAAACTCAGGAGGAGATGAAGCAATTGTTTGCCGATGTTCCTGAGGCCATTGAGAATACAAATGAGATAGTTGATAAGGTAGAGGTTTTTGAACTGGATCATAAGCCAATTATGCCAATATTTGAAATACCCGATGAGTTTGAAGATGCTGATGACTACCTGCGTCATTGTACTTATGAAGGTGCAAAAATGAGATATGGTCAAATTTCTGATTCAACAAGAGAACGTTTGGATTTTGAGTTGGAAACCATTAAAAAAATGGGTTTCCCCGACTATTTTCTGATTGTATGGGATTTCCTGAAGGCAGCACGTGAAATGGGTGTAATTGTTGGTCCGGGAAGAGGAAGTGCTGCCGGATCGGTAGTAGCTTATAGCCTTCGTATTACTGAAATAGACCCCCTTGAATATGATTTGCTTTTTGAGCGTTTCTTAAATCCAGATCGTATTTCCATGCCAGATATTGATATTGATTTTGATGATGATGGCAGGGAACTGATTTTAAAATGGGTTTCTGATAAATATGGAAAAACACGTGTAGCACACCTAATTACTTTTGGTACAATGGCTGCAAAGATGGCCATAAGGGATGTTGCAAGAGTGCAGAAACTACCATTAAGCGAGGCTGACAGGCTAGCTAAAATGGTTCCAGATGCACCGGGCATAAGTTTGAAAAAAGCCTTTGATGAAGTACCTGAATTAAAATCAGAATTGGAAAGTGGTAAACCTGAGATTCAGGAAGTGTTGAAAAATGCTGTAACACTTGAAGGGTCTGTAAGAAATACAGGTACTCATGCCTGTGGTATAATTATCAGTAAAAAAGATCTTACAAATTATGTTCCGGTATCTACAGTAAAAGATTCTGTTCTTCAACTTGCCACCCAATATGATGGAAAATACATTGAAAGCATAGGCCTGCTAAAAATGGATTTTCTTGGGCTAAAAACCCTTTCAATTATAAAGGAAACTATTGAGAATATTAAAGTTTCCAGAGGCATAGAAGTGGATATAAACAATGTAGATTTAAATGATAAGGAGACTTACGAATTATATAGTCGTGGTGATACTTCTGCTTTATTTCAGTTTGAGAGCGATGGAATGCAAAAGCATCTTAAAGATCTTAAGCCCAGTAGGTTTGAAGATTTGATTGCCATGAATGCCCTCTATCGCCCTGGTCCTATGCAGTATATTCCCGATTTTGTTGAGAGAAAACACGGTCGTCAGGAAATTGAATACGATTCCCCTATAATGGAAGAGATTCTTAAGGAAACTTATGGAATTACTGTTTATCAGGAGCAGGTGATGCTTCTTTCCCGAAAAATGGCAGGCTTCACAAGAGGTCAGTCCGACTCCTTGAGAAAGGCTATGGGAAAGAAGAAGATTAAGGAAATGGAGAAACTTAAAGCAGAGTTTGTCAAAGGTTGTGAGGCTAACGGACTGGAGGCGGAAAAGGCTCTAAAAGTTTGGAAAGATTGGGAGGAGTTTGCAAAATATGCTTTTAATAAATCTCATGCAACCTGTTATTCTTATGTGTCTTAGCAAACAGCTTACCTTAAAACACATTATCCGGCAGAGTTTATGGCTGCTAACTTAAGCCGTAATCTGAATGATATAAAAAAAATAACCCAGTATATTGCTGAGGCAGAGCATATGGGACTGTCTGTTACACGCCCTGATATTAATGAAAGTTTGCTAAAATTCTCGGTAACCGATGAAAAGATAATTCGTTTTGGAATGGGGGCTATCAAAGGTGTTGGAGGTGCTGCTGTGGAAAATATTATAAACGAAAGAACCGAAAATGGTCCTTATTTGTCTCCCTTCGATTTTGTAAAAAGAGTAAACCTGCGTTCTGTAAATAAAAGAAGTATTGAAGCCTTAATCATGGCCGGGGCTTTCGACGGTTTCGAAAATACACATCGTGCTCAATATTTTTATAGAGAAAATGAAAATTCATCTACCTTTATAGAAACACTTATAAAGCATGGTAGTAGTTATCAGGAACAAAAAAACAGCATGCAACAATCATTATTTGGTGGTGTGGATGATGTAAGTGTTAGTGATCCTGAAATGCCTGTATGTGAACCATGGCCAAAGCCTCAAATGCTGAAGTCAGAAAAAGATGTTATAGGTTTTTATATTTCAGGTCACCCTCTCGACGACTTTAAAATTTGTATACAAAGGTATTGTAATGCCGATGCGGGTTATTTGAAAGCTAACCTTAAAAAATATGAAGGTAGTGCGGTAAGTTTTGCAGGAATGATAACAAAGGCTCAGCAAAGGGTTTCAAAAAAAGGCAATCCCTTTGGAATAATTACCATTGAAGATTTTTCGGGACCCATTGACCTGATGATGTTTTCGGAGGATTATTTAAAGAGAAAGCACTTTCTGGAGGTTGGTAATAATGTATTAGTACAGGCAAAAATTGAGGAGCGTTATCGTGGAGGTGAACTCGATATAAGAGTAAACAATATGATGTTGTTAAGTGAAGCAATGGAGAAATTAACCTCTGCTGTGGTATTAAATATTCCTGTGGGAGATCTTAATGATAGTTTGATTGATAAGCTCGTTGAATTGGTAAGACTTAATCCTGGAAATTCAGTTCTTAAAATAAAGTTCATATCTCCTGATAAAAACAATGGTTTTGCCATGAAATCCACAACTTATAAAATTGAGCCACAGGGTTTTGTTAATGAACTGGCAAAAATAAGAGGCCTTAGTTTTATAATTGAATCCTGATTTTTATCTAAGTTCAAATTGATTAGTTTTGCAAACTCTTTGCAGATAATATGGATAACAATATTAAAATACGTAATAAAAGGGTTTCCTTTGAATACTTTCTTATAGAAAAGTTTGTTGCCGGAATTGTTTTAACAGGAACTGAAATAAAGTCCATAAGAAACGGTAAAGCCTCTTTGGTTGATTCCTATTGCTATTTTGATGATGGTGAATTGTTTGTTCGCAATATGCATATTGCAGAGTATACTTATGGAACTTATAATAATCATCTCGCTAAACGCGACAGAAAACTTTTATTGAATAAACGCGAATTAAAAAAACTTGAGCGTCAGGTTAAGGAGAAGAGTATGACTATTGTACCGATTCAACTTTTCATTAATAATAAGGGACTGGCAAAACTCGAGATTTCTCTTGCTAAAGGAAAGCATTTTTATGATAAAAGAAATACTATTAAGGAGAAAGATGCCAAACGTGATATCGAAAGGCATCTTAAAATCTAGTTGATAAAACTGAAACCCGATATTATACTTTTTACTTTAGTTTTTCGATTTGTCAACCTCAATTATTCTTTCACCCTCATCGTTTTCACTAATTCTAACAGAAATATATTTTTCCGGAAGTAAATCAGAAATTAGTTCGGGCCATTCCATAAAACAGTATGAGTCGCTGTAAATGTATTCCTCAAAACCAATATCGTAAACTTCTTCTATTTTCTTGATTCTATAAAAATCGAAATGAAATATACTTTCGTTAGTCTCTGTAATATATTCATTTACAATTGAAAAGGTTGGGCTGCTGGCTTCGTCAATCACATTTAATACACGACAAATTGTACTTATTAATGTGGTTTTACCTGCTCCCATTTTTCCTTCAAAGGCAAATACCTTATAGTCGCCGGCAAAGTCTAAAATTTTTGCTGCAGCATCAGGCAATTCGTTTAAGTTATTTACTTTAATGCTGAGTTTATTCATTATCTGGAATTTAATGTAATAATTGGAATCATAACTTCCTCCATGGATAATCCACCATGCTGGAAGGTATTTTTATAATATTTTACGTAATAATTATAGTTATTAGGGTATGCAAAAAAATCTCCCTGTCGTGCAAAAACCCATTTGGTACTTATATTTAACTTAGGAAGAAAATATTTTTCCGGTTCATTCATTTCGAAAACTTCCTTTTCGTTATAGCCTAAACTTTTACCAAACTTATATCGCAAATTGGTATTTACATTTTTGTCGCCTACAATTTTCAAAGGATCCTGAACTCTTACCGAACCATGGTCAGTTGTAATAAAGAGCTTAACATTTTTAGTAGATAAGAATTTGATGATATCGAAAAGTGAAGAATGCTCAAACCACGACTTCATAAGTGATCTATAAGCTGGTTCGTCATCTGCTAACTCCCTTATTATTTCCATTTCTGTTCTGGCATGCGAAAGCATATCAACAAAGTTATAAACGATTATATTAAAATCATTCGACATCAGGTTGGAGATATTATCAGAAAGTTTTTTACCGGCCTCCAGATTTAGTATTTTATTATATGAAACCTTGAGGTGTTTGCCATGTCGCTTTAACTGCTCTTCAAATAGTTCTTTTTCAAACTGATTTTTGCTTCCCTCTTCATGTTCTTCTTTCCAGTAGTTAGGATACTTTTTTCTTATTTCTAAAGGCATTAATCCTGAAAAAAGAGAGTTTCTAGCATACTGCGTAGTAGTAGGAAGAATACTATAATATATATCATCTTGTTCCACTCTGAAATACTCTTCTATCATTGGTTGTATAGCCTTCCACTGATCGTATCTCAAATTGTCGATAAGAATAAAAAAGGTCTTCTTGTCATCTGAAATTGAAGGGAATATTTTCTCTTTTATAAGGTTTTGTGAAAGAGTAGGTCTTTCTTCCGAATTACCATATAACCAATCAAAATAATTTTTTTCATAATATTTAGCAAATAATGAATTAGCCTCATTTTTCTGCATATTCAATACTTCCTTTATTCCCTCATCGCCGGCAGTCTCCAAATCAGTTTCATATCTAATCAGTTGCTTATATATGTTTGCCCATTCTTCAGGAGAAAGCCTGTCATTTAGTCTCATTCCTAACTCTCTGAATTGCTGTTGGTATGTTAAACTAGCCTTCTCACCAGCCAATTTTTTATTTTCCAGATTCCGCTTCAGCGAAAGAAGAATTTGACTTGGTTTTACTGGTTTTATGAGATAATCTGCTATATTTGAGCCAATTGCGTCTTCCATTATAGATTCTTCCTCGCTCTTGGTTATCATTACAACAGCCAGGTTTGGATAAATTGCTTTTATACGTTCCAGAGTTTCAATACCACTTAAGCCCGGCATTTGTTCATCAAGGAAAACAATATCATAATAATTTTGTTTTACAAGATCTATTGCCTCATCGCCGCTGTTTACTGCATCAACGTCATATCCTTTTTCTTTCAGAAATATTATGTGGGCTTTGAGCATATCTATCTCATCATCCGCCCAAAGTATTCGTATTTTACTCATGGTTGTAAATTTGTGTTTATTTTAGCAAGAAATAAACAGGTTTTATCAAAGAATGCAAATCTTATGCAAATATTGTTTGTATAAACCCCATAAGTACAAAATTAACATAATTTATGAGCGCAATTATTCAAAATAAAAGGAAAATAATAAATGATCCAGTTTACGGATTTGTTAGTATTCACAGCGATTTAATATTCGATATAATTGAGCATTCATACTTTCAAAGGTTGAGGCGCATAAAGCAGTTAGGCTTAACACATTTGGTATATCCGGGTGCTCTGCATACCCGATTTCATCATTCAATTGGTGCCATGCACTTAATGAGAAAAGCATTGAACGAACTGCGTTTTAAAGGAACAAACATTAGTGATGAAGAGTATTTAGCTGCAAATATTGCAATTCTATTACACGATATTGGCCATGGCCCTTACTCACACGCTTTGGAGCATTCAATAGTCACTGGCATAAGTCATGAACAGATATCCGAAGTGTTTCTGAAAAGTTATAATGAAATGTTTGATGGAAAACTTGAAAAAGCGATAGCAATTTTTAATGGATCTTATCATAAAAAGTACTTACATGAATTGGTTTCCTCACAATTTGATATGGATAGGCTCGATTACCTTAAAAGAGATAGTTTCTTTTCAGGAGTTTCAGAAGGTGTAATTAATTATGAGCGTTTATTAAATATGATAAATGTAGTTGATGATCAGGTTGTTATAGAGGCAAAAGGAATTTATTCTGTGGAGAAGTTCATTACCGCCCGCCGGCTGATGTATTGGCAGGTTTATTTACACAAAACTGTTTTAGCAGCTGAGCTGATGATAATGAAAGTGTTAGAAAGAGCCAAGCAACTTAGGATGGGAGGTGTGAATTTATTTGCCAGCCCTTCGCTGGATTATTTCCTTAATAGAGAGGCTAGTTTGGATGATTTTTATAATGATGGTATTACATTACGAATGTTTTCAAATCTTGATGATTATGATATCTTTTCTGCATTAAAAGTATGGGTAAATCATGACGATAAAGTCCTGTCTGTTTTAAGTAATGGTCTTGTAAACAG
>PKTD01000100.1 GCA_002869315.1 Marinilabiliales bacterium
ATTTTTTTTTGTTATCGTTAATAATTAAACAACCTGACAAAAGTATAAAATCAATTGCATAATATGCCTTATTAACAAAATTTATAATGGTTATAAAAAGCCTATCTGCCATTAATAATAATGAACTAATAAACTGTTTATAACTTGATTTCCGATTTATAAAAATTCCAACTATATTTACGCATTAATTGAAAGAATCAAAGCAATTGTTTTACTAAAAAAGTGTGTTATGTTAGTAAATTGCACCGAAAGTCCTTATCAGGAATGGACGAAAGAAATGTTGAATAATGTAAAGGAAACTTATGGTATGATTGTAAACCATGTATTACCTCCCATTGACAAAAACATGACCGATGAAGAAATTGATTTAATTGCAGAAGATCACTACGATAAAATTCTTACTATTATTGATGAAAAATCGGATAAAACAAAGCCTGATGCAGTATTTTTAAATGAAAGTTTAAAAATGCATTACAGAGTAAAGTACTTTCTTGAAGAAACACATATTGAATCCATAGACATTGATGATTTTAAAGAAGATGGTGATTTCTAATTAATGGCGTTTTATCTTATTAAAATATGTGTTTAAGATGTTTTTTAAAGGAAAACCTGCCCTGTTTAAAATTAATGTATCATAAAACGCTTCTGTAGATCCAAAACCCTTATAGAACCTTGCCAGATTAATATCATTAGAACCTTCAAAATCAAGAGTCATAGGACTTGGTGAGTTATTCTTAATAATTGAATCAATTAAAAAGAACATGGCCCTGTTTTCTCTTGCTATTTCGTTACTGCCTGAAAACAAGAAGATCAATCTATTTAAATGTCTTAGAAAAAAAGCAGCAGCACACAATTGGTTTTCAGCATCATAAACACCATAAATATATCCTACTCCTTTATGCATCGACATATAAATTATACGTTCCAGGTTTTTATAATCTTCATCATTAAATGTGCTTATATCAGCACCCTTATTCTCTCTAAAAAGTTTTATAAGTTCAGATGGTTTAATATTCTTCAGGAGTTGCAGTTTATTCTTATGCGCCTTATTTACATTCCTTTTTGTATTATCGTTATAATTTGATCTTAAACTTCTGTAGTCAAGAACAAGATCAAGCATATAATTCTTATTCTTGCGGCTATCCAATCCTAATACATCCAACTTATTATGAATATTGAAATTATAATTAAGATATTTTATTTTAGGTGGCAAGGCATTTATAAAATCTTTTATCTTTTCAGGATATAGATTACTTTTTGAAAACACTCCTAATTGCTGTATGAAAAAGGGTTGTAAAATATAATTAATTCCATATTTGGTACTTACTGGGAGTGGCATAACGGAATTATAATCATCTTCTACCAGTGCTTCCCATTCGGGATGGGCAAAATTTAAATACCATGACAAGGCATATGCATTACCATTAAAAGAGGCATTGATACATGCATCCCACTTTTCGTGGTCAATTTCTTCTGGTAGTAAATGCTTTATCATAATTAGTCGACAGCCTTTTCTAAAAGTTGTTCATATACTCTGCGCCAACCTGACCACCTCTTTTTATCACTTAAAGATTCATTGTGCCAGAGGGAGATAAATGTTCCATTTACTCTGCGAACTTCCTCAATAAGTTGGTTAATTTTAGTAATTGCATCCGCTGGTGTCATATCCAGGTAATCCTTTAGTGTACCATCCATAACGGCAAAAGGATGTATCCTGAAATTTGTTTCTGCTTCAAAATCAATATCATAAAAATTGTAAGAACTACAAATTCCAGCCCTAAAACCTGGCTGAGCGGCAAAGCCCATTGAGTAATCATCGGTAATATCGTTATTTATCAGATGGCGATAAGTTGATGGTAAATTTAATCGTAAAAAATGCTGGCGACTACAATTCACATTTTTATTAATAGCATTTTCCAGATTTTTCTTTTCTAAAGGCAACAAACTATCATCTTCCACTGAATAATAAGAAGGATGTATTCCTATCCTGGCATAATCACTCAGCATTTTAATTAAAAACCTGAAAGTTTTATTTCTGGTATTTATGTTTTTATTGAATTGACCATACCTTCCGAAAAGAATAAAGTAAACAGGTCTTAAACCATACTTTTTTTGATATGAAATTTGTAAATCAAATGTATCAAAAGGATCTTTATGCCTGGTGAATAATACCTGAAGTCTTTCAAGTATATCTTGCCATTCAAATCTTTTAATTGAAAGTATTAATCCTCCAATAGATCTTATAAGCCCTTTTTGTGCATATGAATAGGCAGAGTCAATATCATAAGTAGGAACAAATTTAAATTGAAGTTGTTTAAACTTAATTTCTGGATACTTTTCCAGTAATACTTGTTTTACCATAATTGACCATATATTGGCTACAGGTTTTTCAAGAATCCCAAGTTTGTAGGCAGTAGAAAGATGAGCAGTAAATCTACCATGTTTATCAACTTTATACGGCTGATACTCTTCATACCGGGCTACAAAATAAAAAATTGCTGAAAACACATCAAAAGGCAGAGCTGAGAATTTGTCGTATACAGGGAATATCACTCTCATTCCCTCGTAATCAAAAGGCTCAAGGTCGATATCATTTACTCCTTTCTCAAATAATAATCCTGAAGATTTGAAAAAAATATCATCAGAAATTTGTTTTTCACCATAAATTATTTTTGGTAAATCACTGGATTGAAATTCATCAACAACCGATGTAAAAGATACCTTAATACGCAACAATTCCTTAAAAACAAGTCGAAATGTATACCGAACCCTTGAGGTAAGTTTTGGTGAATATATAAGAATCTCATCCATAGGTTGTCAAAATTATATATTTTTTCAAGTATAGCAAGCAATTAACGGAAATATGTCAATTATGAAATCTTATTCCTCTCATCAGCTTAATTTTTATATTTTTGAAGTCTAAAATTTCATTTTATTTATGGATAATTTTGTAGTATCTGCACGCAAATACCGACCGGTAACTTTCCGACAGGTTGTTGGCCAAAAGGCCATTACATCTACTTTACTGAATGCCATTAAAAGTAACCATTTGGCACAAGCCTTCTTGTTTACAGGACCGCGTGGGGTTGGGAAAACAACTTGTGCCCGTATTATGGCTAAAACAATAAACTGCGAAAACCTAACCGAAAATTATGAACCTTGCGACAAATGCGAGTCGTGTACCTCCTTTAACAATAGTGCATCTTTCAATATTCATGAATTAGATGCTGCATCAAATAATTCCGTTGACGATATCAGAAATTTAGTAGACCAGGTAAGGATACCACCACAAATTGGTAAATACAAAGTATATATTATTGATGAGGTTCATATGCTTTCGCAAGCCGCATTTAACGCATTTTTGAAGACTTTGGAAGAGCCCCCAGCTTATGCTAAGTTTATTCTGGCTACAACTGAAAAGCACAAAATTTTACCCACAATACTATCTCGCTGTCAAATATTCGATTTTAAAAGAATTAAAGTTGAGGATATTGCAGAACACCTCTCATATGTTGCTAAAAGTGAAAGTATAGATGCAGAGGTAGAAGCACTTAATATTATTGCACAAAAGTCTGACGGAGCGCTTAGGGATGCCCTATCTACTTTCGATCAAATTGTAAGTTATAGCGGTGATAAACTTAGTTATAAAAGCGTTATCGAAAACCTTAATATCCTTGATTATGAGTACTTTTTTAGGGTTACAGATGCAATAGTAAATTCTAATATACCTGATTTATTATTGATATTTGATGAAATAATTGAGAACGGATTCGATGGGCAAAATTTTATTATAGGACTGGGAAATCACCTAAGGAACCTATTGGTTTTAAAAAATCAATCTACCTTACAACTCCTACTGGCAAGTGAAAAACAAAAAGAAAATTATTTGGCTCAAGCTAATAATTGCAGCTCGGCTTTGCTAATAAATGCACTTGATATATGTAATAAAGCCGATTTGAGTTATAAAGCCAGCAACAATAAAAGACTACATATTGAGATTGCTTTAATGCAGTTGGCAAAACTTTCTAACCTTAGTGGTGGGTTTGAAGACAAAGTCATAAAACCTAAAAAAACAGTTTTACAGACTTCAGAAAAGAAACAGGAATATAAAGCACAACCAAAAACAAGCACAGAAAAAAATACTGAAAAGACGGAAACTGAAAAGACGGAAACTGAATTAAAAACTATTGATAATGCGGAACTTAAGCAAGAAGCTAAATCGGATAATGTAATAAAGCCAGATCAGGAACCTATAACATCTAAGCCTAAGGAAAATAACTCAGTGGAAACAAAAACTGAAGAAACTAAGGCAGAATCAAAAGTTGCTTCAAAGGAAGATGGTGGTAGAAAAATAAGACGAATTTCGATAACTGAAAGTCTTAAAGCACTCAAGGACGAAAAAAATAAAAGCGAGGAAGAAGATGAACCCATAATAAAAAATGAGTTTTCACAGGAAAAGCTTGAATCGGTTTGGAAATCATTCGTAGAATCATATCAATCTAAATCCCCCAGTTTTGCAAATGCAGTAGGAAAATACACTCCTAAGTTAACCAACAACTTTGTAATAGAGTATACGGTAGATAATAATATAGTAGCTAACGATTTGCTACATCAAACAAGTTTACTCGAATTTTTAAAACGGGAACTAAGCAATAACCAAATAACATTAAAGGCTATGGTACCGGAAGTTAATGAAGTAAAAAAAGCGTATTTTGATACTGAAAAATTTGATGAATTGTCAAAAGATTATCCGGGTATCGTTAAATTAAAAGATCAGTTAGGACTTGATTTTGGAGTATAAAGCTAGAAAATGAAAGATAAAAAATTTGATAAGAGTTATTTGGAAATGGCTCACGTTTGGGCTAAAAATTCATATTGCGAAAGAAGAAAAGTAGGTGCTTTAATTGTAAAAGACAGAATGATAATTTCTGATGGTTACAACGGAACTCCATCTGGTTTTGAAAATATTTGTGAAGATGAGGATGGAATAACAAAAGCCTATGTACTTCATGCTGAGGCAAATGCCATAACTAAAGTAGCCAAATCTAATAATAGCAGTTTAGGTGCAACTTTATATATAACTGACTCACCTTGTATTGAATGTGCTAAACTTATAATTCAGGCTGGAATATGCAGGGTAGTATTCGACAGAAAATACAGGATTACTGAAGGACTGGATTTGCTGGAAAGAGCTGGTATTGAATTGGAGGAGTTACATATTATTTCTGAATAAAAAAAGGCGAAACACCATAAGCATTCCACCTTTTAAATCCCCATAAAATATTTTCTTATTATAATTATCTACACAATTGTGATACGTGTACCACCATTGTCGATACCTAATTTTGAACTTTCTGTAATAATTGCATCATTACCACTGCGCACAACAAAATTAATTGCTGCCTGTATTTTAGGCGCCATACTACCTGCACCAAACTGTCCCTGAGCAAGATATTTTTTAGCCTGTGCAATACTCATCCTGTCGACAGTCTTCTCCTGAGGTGTGTTAAAATCAAGGCATACCTTAGGAACATCAGTAAGTATAAACAGTTTGCTGGCATGAATCTGTGTAGCTAGCAGAGATGATGCCAGATCTTTATCAATAACAGCATCTATTCCCTGAAGTGTATTTTCTTTTTTGTAATAACATGGAACACCTCCACCACCTACGGCAATTACTATATTACCATCATTGGCTATTTTCTCAATAGACCTCATATTAAATATTACTAGCGGTTCTGGTGATGCAACAACTTTTCTCCATCCTCCACGTGCTTTATCTTCTTTAAATATAGAGTCCGTTTCTTCCATTACTTTTTTTGCTTCTTCTGCACTAAAATATGGGCCAATAGGCTTAGTAGGATTAACAAATGCAGGATCATCTTTATTAACCAGCACCTGAGTAATAATTGATATCACATCTCTCTCCATATCATTATTTCTCAGTACATTACGCAATTGTTGCTCCAATAAATAACCTATAAATCCTTGTGAATATGCTACACTTATATCGAGTGGCATTTCAGGAATACCATGTTCTTTGAAACCTGCTGAGTTTGCCAATAATATATTTCCAACCTGTGGTCCGTTACCATGAGTAAGCACCAGGTTATACTTATTCTTCATTAGTTTAAGAAGGTTTTGACTTGCTGTTAAAGCATTTTGTTCCTGCTCTTCAATTGTCCCTTTCTGTCCTGCTTTTAATAAAGCATTTCCTCCAAAGGCTACTACCGCTAACTTTCTCATTATCAGTTACTTTTATGATTTTTCGAAAAAACAACAAAGATAATGAAAATTAAAACAGATTATTGAAAATAAAATAATAAATTTTTATCCATTGCATATTGCTTAAAAAAACAACTCCATATAATGATTAAATTATATTGTTAATATTTAGTAAATTGCAATGCAAACATATTTATGATTTATTATGCCAAAATTTATTAATGGTAAAACAAACTTTAAGTTTATTTTTGGTTTTATTCTTGCCCCAACAATATTTCTATACCTAATACTTTTCGCCGACTTAGAACCTGGTAGGCCAGAGGTTACATATACTTTGGCTATTGCCATATTAATGGCTATTTGGTGGATAACTGAAATTGTACCTCTAGCAATTACGGCACTTATACCGGTAGTTTTATTTCCATTATTTGGAGTTATGAATGGTAAAGATGTATCTGCCACCTATTTCAACCATGTAATTTTTTTATTTATTGGAGGATTTTTAGTTGCCCTGGCAATGCAGAGATGGAACTTACATAAACGAATTGCATTGAAAATTTTGCTTTTTACAGGAACCAGCCCGGCAAGAATACTCTTAGGCTTTATGTTTGCTACAGCTTTTTTATCAATGTGGATTTCTAACACAGCCACAGCCATGATGATGGTACCTATACTACTCTCTATTATTCAAAAATTAGAGGATTTTGTGCCTAAGAAAGAGTTAAAGAAGTATTCTGTTGGTCTCTTACTGGGAATCGCCTATAGTGCCTCAATTGGAGGAATTGCCACCCTGGTTGGAACACCACCAAACCTTTCATTTGCCAGAATATTTCAGATTATGTTCCCGGGTGCTCCTGAAGTTAGTTTCTCACAATGGTTTTTATTTGCTCTTCCCATCAGTATAACAATATTCATTATTGTTTGGGTATATCTCTATTTAATATTCAAACCTAAAACTTCCTGGAAAGGGTTGCAAGAACAAATTAATCTCAGTCAGGAATATAAAAAGTTAGGCCCTGCTGGCTGGGAAGAAAAAGTAGTTTTTATTGACTTCATTTTACTGGCAGTTTTATGGCTTTTCAGATCTAATCTAAGTTTTGGTAGCCTTGTAATACCCGGCTGGAGCTCTTTGTTAGGAGAACCAAAATTTGTTAATGATGGTACTGTGGCAATTACAATGGCTATTATTCTTTTTTTAATCCCTTCTAAGGAGAAGGGAAATAGAATTATGAACTGGGATACTGCCTCGAAACTACCATGGCATATTGTATTATTATTCGGTGGCGGTTTTGCTTTAGCAACGGGGTTTAAAGAATCGGGATTATCTCTTTGGTTTGGAAATTATCTGAGTGATTTACAAGGACTTCCTCCCATTCTAATAATCTTTTCAATTTGTGTGGGCATGACGTTCTTAACCGAACTTACATCAAATACAGCAACCACAGAAATGCTTCTACCGGTATTAGCAGGACTTTCTGTAAGCATAAATGTTAACCCATTACTATTTATGCTACCAGCAACCATTAGTGCATCAATGGCCTTTATGCTCCCAGTGGCAACTCCTCCAAATGCCATAGTTTTTGGGTCAAACAGGATAACAGTAATGCAAATGGCAAAAAATGGTTTAATATTAAATATTATTGGTGCAATTATAATTACACTTTTCACCTATTTTTGGGGCATGGAAGTATTTGATTTAAGTTTCGACTCATTGCCATCATGGGCTGTACATTAAAATAATATGGGTTTTATGAAGCAACAAAAGAAAGCATATATTTTGGCATTAGTGGCAATATTTTTTTGGTCAACAATGAGTTCTGCTTTCAAAATTAGTCTTAGGTATATTCAGTTCGATTTGCTACTTTTCTGGTCAGCGATTTTTGGAATTGTTGCATTGACGATAATATTGTTAAGCAATAAAGAAATAAACCTCAATAAGCAATTCAACAAAAAAAGCATTGTAAGATCAGCCGTAATGGGCTTCTTTAACCCATTTTTATATTATATAGTTTTGTTGAAGGCTTATAGTCTGCTAGAAGCACAAGTGGCAGGTATTTTAAACTACACCTGGCCAATTGTTTTAGTAATTTTATCTGTACCATTTCTAAAGCAAAAAATCCCACTATATAGTTTTGTAGCACTTTTCATCAGTTTCATTGGCATTATAGTAATAGGGACTGATGGATCTCCTTTAAATTTTGAATTTAATGAACCCTGGGGAGTTTTTCTGGCTCTATTAAGTTCATTATTCTGGGCGATTTACTGGATACTAAACCTAAAAGATAAAGACAGGAAATCGGAGGAAAAGATTTTTTTAAACTTACTTATTGGTTTTATTTATGTTGCTATTTACTTGATATCAACTGGAGTAAAAATTACAATTCCATCATGGCAGGCATTACTGGGTTCTGCATATATAGGTATGTTTGAATTAAGTATTAGTTTTGTAATCTGGTTAAACGCTCTTAAATATTCATCAAATACTGCAAAGGTCAGCAACTTAGTATATTTATCACCATTTGTTGCCTTATTCTGGATAAGGCTAACTGTTGGTGAAGAGATACATCTTTATACAGTAATAGGCTTAGTTTTTATTATTGGTGGAATCTTTTTACAACAATTCCTTTCAGGAAAACGTAAAAATATGGAGGCCGGATAACCTGTGTAATTGTATTAATAACAGTGAATTTTAATAAATTATAAATCATGTATCCAAAACTCAGTGATTTAATTAACGATATATTTGGCACAAATATAAATTTGCCAATTCAGTCATACGGTTTTTTTCTTGCAATGGCATTTTTAGTTGCTGCCATAGTACTATACTATGAATTGTCAAGAAAGGAAAAAGAAGGCTTAATAAAAACCACGACCAAACAGATATGGAAAGATAAACCCTTATCAATTACTGAATTGCTTATTAGTTTCATAATTGCTTTCATAATAGGCTTTAAAGGTATTTTTGCAATTACCAAATATCAATACTTTGCAAATAACCCTCAGGATTTTTTACTATCTACTGATGGTAGTTTATGGGGAGGCATAGTATTAGGGAGCTTATATACTGCATATCTTTATTATAGAAACAACTTTAAAAATAAAAAAACACCACAAAAAGTTGAACTTATAGTACATGCCAGTGATCATACCTGGCCAATAGTATTTGTAGCCGTAATATTTGGGGTGATAGGTGCAAAATTTTTTCACTGGCTCGAAAACTGGGATGAATTTATGGCTGATCCGCTAGATTCATTATTATCTTTTGCCGGATTAACCTTTTATGGAGGACTTATAGTTGCTGCGGTTGCTGTTGTATTTTATGCTAAAAAGAACAAAATACACTGGAAACATATTGCTGATATAGTGGCTCCAGCCTTAATTATTGCTTATGGTATAGGTCGTTTGGGTTGCCATATAGCAGGCGATGGCGACTGGGGCATAGTAAACACATTGACGAAGCCAGATTGGTTGGCTTTCTTACCCGATTGGGCCTGGGCCTACAACTACCCTAATAATATTATAAATGAGGGAATACCGATTTCCGGGTGTAATGGACCGCATTGTATGCAGTTGGCTCAAGCAGTTTTTCCTACGCCAATTTACGAAACAACAATGGCATTACTTATATTTTTAATATTATGGTGGCTTAGAAAAAAAATAAAAACAGCTGGATTATTGTTCGCTATATACCTAATGTTCAATGGTTTTGAAAGATTTCTAATTGAAAGCATTCGGGTAAATAATGTTTTTGAGTTTCTGGGAATGAATGTAACTCAAGCCCAGGTTATTTCAACACTTATATTTTTAGCAGGATTAATATTATTTGTGGTTTTATTGAAAAGCAGAAAACCAATTAAAGCATGAACCTTGAAAGTATTATACATGAAGTAATTGAAATAACTAAAACAGTAGCTGTATTTATAAATGCTGAATCCAATAAATTCAGTAACAATGATATTGAAGAAAAAGGGCTGCATAATTTAGTTACTTATGTTGATAAGCAGGCAGAAAAAATGATAGTTGAAAAATTATCTACCCTAATTCCTGAAGCCGGTTTCATTGCGGAAGAGGACCCTAAGTTAAAAGTATCAAATAATTTAAACTGGATTGTTGATCCTCTCGATGGAACTACAAATTTTATTCATTCACTACCTTTTTATTCAATTTCAATTGCGTTAAATAATAGTAAAGAAACACTATTGGGTGTGGTTTATGAAGTGAAAAGCAAAGAGTGTTTTTATTCATGGAAAGGTGAAGTAGCCTACTGCAATGGAAAAGAAATTAGGGTTAGTAAACAGCAAGATATTAATAAATCATTGATTGCCACAGGGTTTCCTTATTATGATTATTCCTTATTAAACGAATATTTAGAATTATTTAAATACCTCATGATAAACAGCAGGGGTATACGACGATTAGGATCTGCAGCCTTGGATCTTGCTTATGTGGCTGCAGGAAGGTTTGAAGTATTCTACGAATATGGTTTGAACCCATGGGATGTGGCTGCGGGTGCATTTCTTGTTAAACAAGCAGGCGGAAGAGTTACCGATTTTAACCTTCAAGAAAACTATTTATTTGGCAAACAAATTATTGCAACAAATAGCCATATGCATTCAGTTTTCGGAAAGAAATTAAACACTTTTTTCAGTAAATAAAAGGCTTTTGTGTCGTGCTATTTTATTGTTAAAAATGGCCAATTATAGAGGCATTTTTATTAATATTGTAGCCATTATGACTTCTAGTAGAAATTACAAACACATCGACAAAGATAGTCCCACGAGGAGCATACTTAAAGCACTGAGTTGGAGGCTGGTTGCATCTGGTGCAACATTTATTATCAGTTTTACCATATTCACACAAGCCACAGAAACAGCGTTTAAGGAAATTGTAGGAGCAGTATCTCTAATAACTGCTGTAGACATCATCGCCAAACTGATTTTGTATTATCTTCACGAAAGATTATGGACAAACATTGTTTGGGGTAAATACTGGCGTCGTCAGGCAGCTCGTAAGCGATATCGTAATATTCAAAAAATAAAAAAGAGAAATGATGAAAAAGCTGATAATTAAATTATGGGTAGTTACTGCATTATTTTTTATGGCCATTAATATTCAGGCCAATAATGATAGTACTCAAAAAAAAGTCTTCTCTTTCAATATAAAGGAAATGATTGCTCCTCCGGTATGGCATCTAACTAAAAAAGCTATAGAAGAGGCAGAAGAACAAAATTACGATTTAATAGTTATTCACATGAATACTTATGGAGGAACTCTTGATGATGCCGACTCCATAAGAACTAAAATATTAAACTCAAAAATCCCAGTATACGTCTTTATCGATAAAAATGCGGCTTCGGCAGGGGCTTTAATATCCTTAGCATGTGATTCTATTTATATGGCTGAAGGAGCAAGTATAGGGGCAGCAACTGTAGTTAATCAGGAGGGAAAACCTATGCCTGATAAATATCAGTCGTATATGAGGTCGATGATGCGAGCAACTGCAGAAGTTAATGGCAGAGATCCTAAGATCGCTCAGGCTATGGTAGATGAAAGGATTTACATTCCTGGAATTAGTGACTCAGGACAAGTTTTAACTTTTACCACTTCAGAAGCCATAAAATATGATTTTTGTGAAGGTGAAGTTTCTAGTATTGAAGATGTTATTGAAAAAAGCGGAATAGAGAATTATGAAATAACTTATCAAAAAATATCATCTACCGACAAGATAATACGTTTTCTCATTAGCCCAATGATAAGTGGATTCTTGATAATGATAATAATCGGAGGAATCTATTTTGAACTACAATCGCCGGGTATAGGTTTTCCTATTGCAGCATCTTTGGTTGCTGCCTTGTTATACTTCGCCCCTTTATATCTGGAGGGCCTTGCTAACCATTGGGAAATATTAATTTTTGTCATTGGTCTAATATTATTGGCGGTGGAAATATTTGCAATTCCAGGCTTCGGTGTAGCAGGCACTTTGGGTGCTTTGCTTATGGTTACTGGATTGAGTTTAAGTATGGTAGAGAATATGGGTGAAGGAATGTTTGATTATGACTTCCGTTTAGTTATAAAATCATTCATTATAGTCATAATTGCGCTTACAGCTTCAACAATACTGTCCATATGGCTTAGTAAAAAATTGTTTACATCCAATACATTTGGAAATCTATCCTTAGCCAAAACTCTAAATCCTGATGAAGGATTTACATCATCTGACAATGATTATAAGAGCATGGTTGGAAAAAACGGCTTTTCAAAAACCGACTTACGACCATCCGGAAAAATAATTGTTGATGATAATATGTATGATGCCACAGCAATAACGGGCTATATTGATAAGGGTGCTGAAATTGAAGTAGTTGGTTATCAAACAGGCCAACTTATTGTTAAGAAGAAGTGATGCATTTTTATGAACAATTCTAAAATAGAAGTTTTAAAGTCAGATATAACAAAACTTAAAGTTGATGCTATTGTTAATGCCGCAAACTCGAAACTTTTAGGTGGTGGAGGTGTAGATGGGGCTATACATAGAGCAGCAGGACCTGAACTACTCGAAGAATGTAAACTTTTAAACGGCTGCCATACAGGTAATGCAAAAATTACAAAAGGCTATAATTTACCGGCAAAGTATGTAATTCATGCGGTAGGACCTGTTTGGAGAGGAGGTAGCAATAATGAAGATGCTCTTTTACAATCATGTTACCATGAGAGTTTGAAAATTGCATCAGAGCATAATCTGAAATCAATTGGGTTTTCTAATATAAGTACAGGTATCTATGGTTTCCCAAAAGAGAGGGCTGCCAAAATAGCATTGGATACAGTGAACAACTTCTTAAATAATAATTCATTACCTGATAAAATTTACTTTGTTTGCTTCGATAGTATCAATGAGGAAATATATCGCAAATTACTGAAATGAAATGAAAGTTATTGTTGATAGCGGATCTACCAGTACCGATTGGGCATTTTTAAAAGATGAAGAAATAATTCATTTTAAAAGCCCCGGTTTTAATCCATATTATTTTAAAGATGAAGATTATTTAAATTATCTTGAAGATGATAAACTTTCTCATATTAGATTTTCGCAGGTAGAAGAAATATTCTTTTATGGATCCGGATGCTCTTCAACAATAAATTGTAATTTGGTAAAAACTGCCCTTTGGGAAATTTTTCCAAATGCCCAAATACATCTTCATCATGATTTATATGGCGCAGCAGTTGCCCTTTGCGGCAATGATGCTGGTATAGCCTGCATCCTTGGAACAGGTTCAAATTCTTGCTCCTGGGATGGAGAAAAAATAATTGAAAATGTTCCTTCACTTGGCTACATCCTTACCGATGAAGGAAGTGGCACCTATCTGGGAAAAATTATTTTGACAGAAATACTCCTGGGAAACGCACCTAAAAATATCAGTGACAAATTCTATCAACAATACAATACTGATTTTTCAAAAACCCTCGACTTGATTTATAAAACTGAAAACCCAAATAAATTTATTTCAGGCCTAAGTAAGTTTGCCTTTGAAAATAAAGATGATATATGGGTGACCTCCATGATCAAACAAAATTTTATAGATTTTATCGAAAGACAAATATGCAAATACAAAGATTACCATTCACTTACAATACATTTTGTTGGCACAGTAGGCTTTGAGTTCAAAGAAATATTAAATGAAGTTATGACACAGTATAAATTAAATTGTGGTCAGATATTAAAAAGCCCAATGGATAATTTGATTTCATTTCATCAAAAAACAACAGACTAGAAACAATATTATATATCCATTAAATATTAATTGATATTTTTGTCGATTATCAAATCAAAAATAAATCACATAACAAATTTAACAATGAGAAAATTAATTTACTTATCTGCATTGATAATTGCTTTTGGCACGTTTTCAGTAAATGCACAACAAGTTGAAAGAGAAATGGTTGTCCTAGAAATAGCAACCGGAACATGGTGCTATTATTGCCCTGGATCGGCAATGGGTGCCGACGAAATGATCGAAAATGGTCATGATGTAGCAATTATTGAATACCATAATGGAGATGATTATACAAATGCTGAAGGTAATTATAGAAATAATTATTACAATGTTTCCGGAATTCCAACCTCCCGATTTGATGGAGTACAGATTGTTAATGGTGGCGACCATGATAATAGCTTATATCCTCAGTATTTACCAAGATATAATATCAGAAAGGCGGTAATGTCTTCTTTTACTATAGATGTAGTTGGAACTACTGCAGGATTTGAAGATTACTTTACCGAAATCACAATTGAAAAAGTTGCAGCTTCCAATGCTTCAAATATAAAACTTCACGTTGTTGTAAATGAATCAGGTATTGAAGAAAACTGGCAAGGAATGTCAGAATTAAATTTCGTTGAACGATTAATGGCTCCTAATCAATATGGTACAGATGTGGATTTTTCTTCTGGCGAAACCCAGGTTTATAATATAGATTTTAGTGTTGAAGACGACTGGGTATATGAGAATTGCGAACTTATAGTTTTCATACAGGATAATAGCAGCAAAGAAATCCTGCAGGGATTAAAAATGAATCTCACGGATTTTGGTCCCGCCAATGATTATGACGTTGCAATTAAAGATTTGAAAAACATACCTGATAATAGCTGTGCAGGTGAATTGAGCCCTATAGTTACTATTAGAAACAATTCAGAAATTGAACTTACACAAGTTGATATTAGTTATAATGTAAATAATGAAGAGACTTCAAGCATTCAGTGGACAGGAAGTTTGGCATATCTTGAAACTACAAATATTGAACTTCCAGGAATAGAATTCACAACTCTTGAAGAGAATGAAGTTACCGTTTATACCTCAAATCCAAATGGTCTTGAAGATGAATTTTTAGGAAATGATACTGTTCATCAATCATTTGGACAGGCAATCGCTACAACAGAGATGATTAATTTGATGCTAAGATTGGATGACTACCCTGAACAAACAAGTTGGGAATTAAAAAATTCAGACGGCGAAATCTTATATTCTGGTGGTGATTATACAGTTCAGGGACAAACAATCTCAGAACAGTTTACTCTAGATATTAATGAGTGTTATTCATTTGCTCTTTACGATGAAGCGGGCGATGGACTGGAATTACCGGGCTTTTACTATCTGTATTATGGATCAGGTACAGAAATCCTTCAAGGATCTAGTTTTGGAAGTATGATATCCACAGAATTCTCTACAAGTATTGTTGGCACAGAGGAGATTAAGCCCGTTACTGGATTTGAAATATATCCTAACCCATTTTCTAATAAAGCAATTGTTTCATTAGGATTGAACTCTGAAAGCAAAGTTAACATAAACATATATAACCTTCAGGGACAGAATGTAATGACTCTTGACAGAGGAATTTTAAGTCAGGGTAATCATGAAATTGAAATTGATGCCAGCGAACTTAGTAAAGGAATTTATTTCTTAAACATAACATTAGGTCGTGAATCAAAAACAGAAAAAATTATAATAGAATAGTATTCTGTTCATATTTTTTAAAGCATAAACACAACTCTTTATACTCTAAAAAACAAATCCCACAACTCCTTGAGTTGTGGGATTTGTTTAGCGGAGAGTAAGGGATTCGAACCCTTGGTTCCGCAAAGCGGAACAACGGTTTTCGAGACCGCCCCGTTCGACCACTCCGGCAACTCTCCAACAGCAAAATTAATAAGTTTTAAGTGCAATGCAACATATAGCATTTAAGAATTAATGCCTATAAATTAATCATGCAATTGTTACAACTTGGTATAGTATTACCTGTTCTCCTTCATAGAATAGTATTTGCTCCCCCTACTAACTGAGTGGTGTATATACCAATTAATTTTACTTTATAAGATTCTGATATCCAACAAAAAGCATATAATGCAATACATAATTATCAAACAATAAAAATTCACTATGGATTGCCTGCGGCGATCCATTGGGGGGGCTTAAATCAAATCCCAAGGCTAACGCCTTCTGTGATTTTCTTTTTTTAAACGCTTACAAAAACTTTGTTTTTGACGCTTTAAAAAAAGAAAATCCCACAACTCTTCGAGTTGTGGGATTTGTTTTGCGGAGAGAGAGGGATTCGAACCCCCGGACCGCGCGAACGGTCAACGGTTTTCAAGACCGCCGCATTCAACCACTCTGCCATCTCTCCAATTTTGGAACGGCAAAAATAATACTTTTTCTAAACTATAAAACATATTAGCCAATTTATTGAAAAAATATTTTGCTGCCATTAAACTAATTAAACTAACACATATTTTTTTATATATTTAAGGATTGCAAAAAAATGTTGTCAATTTACACTGCTTTCACAAATGAAACACCTATTGTGCACTATATCAATAGTTCTTGTATTATTTTCCTGCAATAAAGAAGAGAATAGTATTCATTCCGAATCTATGCAAGTTATCGAAATATCTTCTGAATTCGATTGGAAAAGTACCCGAACATTAAGCATAAACATCTCCTCTCAACACTCTCAAATAATAGAAATACAATCACCCTACGACCAAACCGTATTCATAAAATACTACTATAAACCTTCAATGGAAGTCAAAACACTTGAGTTAAATATTCCAAGATATTATGATCAATTACTAATTAATAATACTTCTCTTAAGTTACCGAATGGAGAAGATCTAGTGGAATTAAAACTCGACACTCTCAAGTCATCCTTAACTAATAAAGGATATTTAACTCTGACTAATGATATTATTTCTCATTGGAATTTTAACGAAGGAGTAGGAAATATTGTTGAAGACTCAAAAGGAGAAAACCATGGGGAAATGTATAATGCAACATGGGTAAATGGAGTTAATTTGTCAGCTTTGGCATTTAATGGGGAAAATTCAAATGTAATTATTCCAAATTCTCCTGGTTTAAATATTAGTAATGAACTTACACTAATGGCGTGGGTAAAATTTTTAGAAAATGAAGATGCAGTAATTATACAGAAAGGAGAAATAAGTTCTTACGGATTTAGTTTTGAGAAATGGAATGGATGGAAATCGCAAATTATTCTGGCAAGTGGAGATTCAATTTCAATGCTTTGGGGCGAAGGATTACCCTTAGAAAATGAATGGCATCATCTGACATTGACCTGTGACGGAAGTAATGCCCGATTATATGTTAATGGATATTTATTTGCAGAAAATCCTTATTCAGGTCTTATTTCAACAAATTCTGGTGATTTGATTTTTGGAAGTAATGGTGATCTTACTAAAGCATTTAATGGTGCTTTGGATGATGTTATCCTATTTAATAGATCATTTTCTGAAGAAGAAGTACAGGATTATTATTATTCTATAAACGGTCCTGACAAAGATGGCGATGGAATTCCCAATGATAAGGATGACCATCCAGAGGATAAATACAAAGCATTTGATAATCTTTGGCCATCCATAAATTATGGTACATTAATGTTTGAGGATTCTTGGCCCCAGTCTGATGATTACGATTTTAATGATGTTGTAATAGATTTTAAAATAAATACTATTTGTAATCAGAATAATAAAATTTCAGAAATACAATTTGAGTTTCTATTAAACAATCACAGCAGTAATAACTCCCATGGCTTTGGTTTTCAGATAGAGAACAATTCATTTGAGAAGAATGATATGTTTATTGAGGGCTCATACATAAATTCTAATTACATTAATTTAAACTCACAAGGTCTTGAAGAAAATCAGGAAAAGCCCGTTATTATTGTTTATGATGATGATTCATATGTAACAGATTCGCTTGTAAAAATTAGAATGATACTTCCTGCAAATAAATATTCAATAAGTGATTTTAGTATAAATAATTTCAACCCCTTTGTATTTATTTATAACAATAGAGGCATAGAATTTCACACACCACACTTCCCTCCTACAGATCTTGTGAATCAGGAAACTTTCAATAAAGCAAATGATATATCAAATTCGTATTATATGGATTCTAAAAATCGTCCATGGGCAATAATGATTCCTCAAAAAACGAATGCTGTGCTTGAAGGTGTGGATATAACCAAGGCATACTTAAATTTTTATGAATGGGCATCATCGGGAGGACTATATTACTCAGACTGGTACCAAAATACTGAGGGGAATACAAACCAGTCATATATACAAACTGATAATTAAAATGCAATTACTTTACAGTCGTTTCGTCTTACATAGGACCTGATAATCTGTCGCACTTCTTTGTTATCTTTATATGCTTTGATGCAATCGTGTAAATTATTTCCTAAAGCGTCATCCTTACAACAATATCCAAAACCAGAATACTTGCCATTTTCAATCTTTATAACGCCTAACTCATCTTCACTCCTCCCCTTATCAATTACAAAGAAATTTTGTTTTTCAAAATGGAAATTATTCAAAGCATTATTAACTCTGATATTATAATTCTGGACATCTTCCTCACCTGCACAAGCACCCTCACACTTATGAATCTGATAATAAAAACAAGGACCTGCATTATCATATAAACCACATAATTTCTGGCATAATTCATATTCATCACAAAGCCTTTCCATATGCTCTTTTCCTTCCTGCAGAGAACTATATGTATAAATAGGATTTAATTCACTTACAATGCGCATTACCTTTAAATTCTGATACCCATCATCATCAAAAAATGAATAAAGGCCATAGTTAAAAAATGTTCTGCGCTGGGCTCTGTTATAAAGTGGCTGGTGTTTCTTAATTTCTGAAGATTCCAGCAAGAGTGCAATAAGTTCACTGCCGGTCGTTTCATATTTTACGTCGGAAATGGCACTTTTCATTTCAATTGCCTTTTTATGAAGATTATTATTCAGATGCGAAAGTACTCTATCGTGAATATTTACCGATTTGCCAACATATATAAGTTCATCTCTGTTATCATAAAAATAATAAACCCCAGCTTCCCTAGGAAGGTCCTTTACCAGCGATTTGCTCAAATCTGACTGCACTCCGTTCAAATTAATTTGCTCGGGATGCTCATCCATCGACAACAACAATTCGAACAGAGATTTTGTAGCAGTGGCATCTCCCATAGCCCGGTGGCGATCAGGATTTACTATATTCAAAGCTTTACAAAGTTTACCCAATCCATATGAAGGCTGTCCACTTATTAGTTTACGTGATAATTTAATGGTGTCTAATGTCTGGCGCTTATAATCATACCCAAGGCTTTTGAATTCTGCTCTTAAAAACCCATAATCGAAACGTACATTATGTCCTACAACAATCTTGTTTTCAGTTATTTCAACTATCTTCTTTGCCACCTCATAAAACTTAGGGGCGGTCTCAACCATCTTATTATTTATTCCCGTGATTTGTGTTATTCTATAGGATATTTTCCTTTCGGGATTTATAAGTGTGCTGAACTTTTCAACTTCCTTTTTTCCGTCATGCACAATAACAGCAATCTCAGTTATCCTTTCACTACCGGGACTTAAGCCTGTGGTTTCTATGTCTATTATGGCGTACACTATATTAAAAATTTTAATTTTTCTCCGGGATTAATCCCGGGCAAGTTTAAACCTGGGGGAAGTTTAAGTATAATCAAAGATTCAACTTCATCTGTATGGCCTGAACCTGTTTTTTTAATTCTGTAACCTCCTTTTTGAGTTCATCTTTTTCTTTGTTTGGTTCCGGAATTTCAGAATTAATATAGTTAACAAACTTCCATATCTCTCTTACATTATCAATTTTAATTTCATAAGGAATATATAGTGGATTTAGTGAGTGTAGTTTCAATTTCCAGAAATCTTCAATAATATTTTCAACAACCTTGAAAACTATACCATCTTCTTTGGTGAGTATTATATAAGCATGATGATTTCTAATATTGCTCCAGTCCTGAACAAACTCACCTGTAACATAAGAGCCATCAGGAATAGGAAGCATAGAGTCGCCACTAATTTGAAAACTACGGTATTTCTTTTGTTTTGAAAGAAATGGCAATTTAAAAGTAGGAAGTATACGTATGTATTCAGGGTCGGCAAAACCATCAGCATAACCGGCACTTGCCTTTTCATTTACCAATTCTATATTCTCCTCATTATCGCTATCTACTGTAGTGGCCAAAACCCTCAGGTTGCTACCTTTTACATATGAGTCGAAACCACGTTCAAGTGTACTTAGTTGCTGCTCCGACAAAGAAGACAAATCAACCTTTACCAGAGTGTCGATGGCAACCCCATAATACTCTGAAAACTGTGCCAGCAAGGCCAGATTAGGTGTACCAATACCATTTTCATAACCACTTAGTGTGGAGCGCTTAATTTTTAAAGCACCGGCCACATCATCCTGTGTACGTGCCCTGCGCTTACGTAATAGTTTTATATTCTCTTTAAAATACATAGTACTAATATTTTATGTTTTTCCTTTAAAATAATCACCCATTTGCTAAAAATTTTTACAAATTATTGAGAGATTTTTCTTGCATCTTACATTCAATAATGATTATATTGTAGCCGTAATAATGATTATATTTTAATCAAAAGTACTATATATTTTTTAAATGTCAAGTTTTTAGGCAATTTTTTTATGAATTCTTCTAATCGCACCATAGTTCACCTCGACCTCGACACTTTTTTTGTATCGGTTGAAAGGCTTATTAATTCGTCATTAAATGGCAAGCCGGTAATTATAGGGGGCATGTCGGATAGAGGTGTTGTTGCCAGTTGCAGTTATGAAGCCCGTAAATTCGGTGTTCATTCTGCCATGCCCATGCGTATGGCAAAGCAGTTATGTGCCGACGCCGTATTTATAAGGGGTGATATGGAAGCATACAGCAAAAAGTCGAGGGAGGTAAGCGATATTATTGCAGAAAATGCTCCCGTTTACGAAAAGGCATCCATAGATGAACACTATCTCGATATAAGTGGTATGGACAGATTTTTTGGCAGTCTTAAATGGACTCATGAACTGAGGAAAAAGATAATAAAAGAAACAGGCCTGCCCATATCTTTAGGCCTGTCGCCAAACAAAACCGTTTCCAAGATTGCCACCGGAGAGTCGAAACCCAACGGAGAACTTTATGTAAGTCAGAAAAATATTCCACACTTTCTGGGGCCTCTTTCCATAAGAAAGATCCCCATGGTTGGAAAAAACAGTTACCGTTTATTACGCTCCATGGGAGTTTCTAACATACAAACCTTAAGCATGATACCTCCTGAGATGATGCTCAAACTAATGGGGAAAAACGGTATGCTATTATGGAAAAAGGCCAATGGTATCGACAATACCCCCGTTGTGCAATACTCTGAGAGAAAGTCCATTAGCACCGAACGCACCTTCGACAAAGACACTACAGATATAATAAAATTAAAAAGCATTCTCATAAGCATGGTAGAGAGAGTTGCCTTCGACTTGCGCAAAAAACACAAACTCACGGGATGTATAAGTGTGAAAATCAGGTATTCAAATTTCGATACTCATAGTCTGCAAAAAAACATTGCCTACACCTCTTTCGACCATATACTTCAAAATATAGCATTGGAACTTTTCGATAAAATTTACAGTCGCCGAATGCTCATACGATTAATTGGGGTGAGATTCAGCAAACTGGTTGGCGGGCATCAGCAGTTGAATATGTTTGAAGACAGCCACGAAATGATAAACCTATATGAAGCCATGGACAACATAAGACTACGCTATGGCAAAAATGCAATAAAAAAAGCGGTAGGCATATAACAAATCATCTTCCGCCCAAGCGGTAAAAACATATGTATTTAAATACTCACTCATATTATAGTTTACGTTATGGTACTTATCCCATAGAGGATTTGGTGGCTATGGCCGGAAAACTAAATATAGAGGCCATGGCCCTTACCGACATAAACAATTCGTCAGGGATGATCGACTTTGCAAAGGAGTGTAATAAAGCAGGTATTAAGCCCCTTGGGGGGATGGAATTTCGTCATAAAGGGAAATTACTGTTTACCGCCATTGCCAATAATAACAAAGGTTTTGAAGAAATTAACAGGCTTGCATCAGCAATAAATTTTGGAGAAATAAACATCAATGAAACACATCCCGAATTTGATAATTCATATATTATTTTCCCTTTCGGGAGAGATATGCCTGATAAATTAAAAGAAAATGAGTTTATAAGCATAAAACCCTCACAATCCTTAAAACTGCATTCATACAAAAGGCAGCTAACAAATAAGATGGTTGTAAGTCAGCCCGTTACCTTCCACGACCAAAAAACTTTCTACCTTCATAAAAACCTACGGGCCATCGATAATAACATACTTTTTAGTCGACTTAAACCGGAAATGCATGCTGCCGAAGATGAGCACTTTATGGAGCAGCAAAAAATTCTAAAGGCATTTGAAAGTTATCCTCAAATCATTGAGAATAGCAAAAAGATAATCAGCAGCAGCGAAATAAGTTTTGATTACAAATCCTACAAAAACAAAAACACCTTTACGGGAAGTCGTTATGACGACAGAATACTATTAAAAAAACTCGCTCTCGACGGTTTAAAATATCGCTATGGCAGCAAAAACAAAATCGCTCTAAAGCGTATGGAAAGCGAGTTACATATAATTGACAAACTAGGGTTTTCATCATATTTTTTAATAAGCTGGGATATTATCCGATATTCCATGTCGCGGGGTTTTTATCACGTGGGAAGGGGCAGCGGAGCCAACAGCATCATTGCATACTGCCTTAGAATTACCGATGTAGACCCCATAAAACTGGATCTTTATTTCGAACGTTTTCTAAATCCAAGGCGTAGTTCTCCTCCCGACTTTGATATCGATTATTCGTGGCGCGACCGCGATGAAGTTCAGGATTATATCTTCAAGCGCTATGGTCGTGATCATACCGCACTGCTTGGCACTTCTGTCACTTTCAGAGGTAAGTCAATTTACAGGGAACTGGGAAAAGTACACGGACTTCCAAAGGCAGAGATAGATGTAATCACCCGTAACCCATCTGCCGAAATCGGCAAAAGCAGTCTTACCAGACACATACATGAAATAGCACAACTCATGACCGACTTCCCCAATCAGAGGAGTATACATGCCGGTGGAGTTCTGATTTCGGAAAAACCTATTTTCTGTTATACTGCGCTCGACATGCCACCAAAAGGATTTCCCACAACACAATGGGATATGTATGTTGCCGAAGATATAGGCTTTGAAAAACTGGATATACTCAGCCAAAGGGGAATAGGTCATATAAAGGAGGCCGTTGATATTATTGCCGAGAACAAAGGCCTTAAAATTGATGTTCATAAAGTTGACGATTTCATGAACGATCCCATAGTAAAGGGGCAACTAAAAAAGGCTGAAACCAACGGTTGTTTTTATGTGGAAAGTCCTGCCATGCGAGGCTTATTAAAAAAGTTAAAATGCGATAATTACATCACTCTTGTGGCTGCAAGTTCCATCATTAGGCCCGGTGTAGCACGTTCGGGAATGATGCGGGAATATATTTACCGTTTCCACAATCCTAGCAATTTCAAATATTTACATCCTGTAATGAAAGAGCAGTTGCAGGAAACATATGGGGTTATGGTTTATCAGGAAGATGTATTAAAAGTTTGTCATCATTTTGCCGGCCTCGATCTGGCTGATGCCGATGTGTTGCGCAGGGCTATGAGTGGCAAATACCGGGGTAAAGCCGAATTCCAAAGGATAGTCGATAAGTTTTTTTCCAACTGCAAACAAAAGGGATATCCCGACAGTCTTACTCAGGAGGTGTGGCGACAAATAGAGAGTTTTGCAGGCTACTCCTTTTCAAAGGCTCATTCTGCATCCTATGCCGTTGAAAGTTTCCAGAGTTTGTTTTTGAAAGCCTACTATCCTCTTGAATTCCAGGTGGCAGTAATAAACAATTTTGGAGGTTTTTATCACACATGGGTATATTTTAATGAAGCCCAAAGACAGGGGGCACAAATTGAACTGCCTTGTGTAAACCAAGGCGAATACAAAACCAGCATAAAAGGAAGCACCGTTTTTACAGGCTTTGTTCATATTTCAAACCTGGAAAGTAAATTTGCCAAACTCATAGTGAAAGAGCGAAAAATAAATGGTCCATATCATAATCTGGAAGATTTTATGAATAGAACAAATCCCGGTATTGAGCAACTGATTATACTTCTTAGGCTAAATGCCTTCCGGTTTACCGGGAAATTAAAATCGGAACTAATGTGGGAAGCACATCTACTAAAATCTCCTGATAAACAGCATAATAAAAGCCATTTACTCTTTAATTATCACACAAAAAAATACAGTCTGCCTACTTTGGTTCACAATTCTTTGGAAGATGCTTACGACGAAATAGAAATATTGGGATTCCCCATAAGTTTAAAGTGGTTCGACCTTTTGAATACTAAGTTCAGAGGTGAAATCTTTGCAGAGGACATGAACAATATGATAGGCAAAAAAGTGAAAATGCTGGGATTGTTGGTGACCATAAAATATGTAAAGACAGTGAGAAAGGAGTTAATGCATTTCGGAACTTTTATCGACTATCATGGTGAGATGTTCGACACCACACATTTTCCCGACAGTTTGAGGTACTATCCTTTCCGTGGACACGGATTATATTTAATATTGGGAAAAGTTGTTGAAGAATTTGGCTATGCCAGCATAGAAGTGGAGAAACTTGCTAAACTAACACTGAAGCCCGACCCGAGAGAAACTTAAACATCATGCGATTGATGCTGCTCACCTTCTTCTTCCTGATGCATCTTAATATAAAATGCTACCTTTTCAAGTGTTGTAATCATATCGTATTCTTCTAGATAAACATCATCCGGAACACGAATGGGCTTTGGGGTATAATTTAAAATTCCTTTTATACCAGCCTTAACCAGTTTATCGGCCACCTCCATAGAAAATTCGGCAGGAACAGTTAATATGGCAAGTTTAATATCGTTTTCTTTTACAATGGTTTCTAAGTCATCTAAAGAATAGCAAGTAATACCTTTATACTGCTTGCCAATCTTATCTTCACTGGTATCAAAGCCTGCAACAACTTCCAGTTTATGACGTTTACCACGTATATATTTTAAAAGTGCACGCCCCAGGTTTCCCATCCCTACAACAGCTGCCTTAATACCATCTTCATCATCAATGATATTGCTTATAACATCAATTAAATCCTGGATATTATACCCTTTACGCAAAGTTCCGGAATAGCCTATTAACATAAGGTCGCGCCTTACCTGAACAGGTGTAATATGCTGAATATTTGCTATTTCATGGGAAAAAATATGAGACTTTCCATTTTCCAAACAAATTAACAGTGCCCTACGGTACTGACTAAGTCTTTCAATAGTTTTATGCGGTAGATTTTTGTAATAATTTTTAACCTTCATACTATTCTTTTTGCGTATTAATTATAATGTTAAAAAAGCACAGTGTTAATCAAATAACAGGCAAAAATATATTACTTTCTATTAGTATGCAAGTTTTGTTAAGAAAATAACATAAAATGTTTAAAACATAAACCCATATCCCACAGAAGCTTGAATTCTGTTAACAAAACCAAACTCCATAAAAACAAGATGCTTATGTTTAATATTCAGGTTAATTCCGGCAAGCATATTCCAATTATGAACAGCCTCAATTTCACCACTATATAGGGCCTTTTCACCAAAAATAGCAACCAACTCAGGAGCTATTTCTTCAACAGTAATCTCTCCTGTAAAAGATTGATTATTGCTAAAATACATGGCTCCGAGCCAAGCCATAACATCCAGGTTTTTATTTTTAGTTTTTAAATAATATCCAAACTTCGGGCTAAAAAAATGATTATAAAGTTTCCCCTCAAGGTCAGACGGGCTTGTAATTGTATAATGATAATCCACAAGAAATGCATAAGGATATATCCCAAAAGATAATGTAGTACCAAAGCCAAAAGTTTTACCATTGTAACGAATAACATCATTTAAAATGAATGTTGTATCAATATAATAATCGCCTATAACAGGTAGGTCTTCAATAATAATTCCGTCAATATATAAGTCGGGCCGTATCTCTCCAGTTGTATATCCAAAAATTCCATATACATTTAAAAAAGGAAACAACCATATATTTGGTTTTACATATCCCTTTAACTCACCTGCCGTAGTCTGCTGGCTTATGGAATCTCCTTTTGCAAAAACTTCGACTCCTGACACTGTTTCCCCTTTTATTTTCAGATCCTTACTGATAAACTCCTGTTGATATATTAAACTCGAAAATGCCAGCCCAAATGGTTTGGGAGAAGAGAATTTATTATTCTGCAACTTCTTATTATAGAAAGGTA
>PKTD01000143.1 GCA_002869315.1 Marinilabiliales bacterium
TCTGTCGATACGGCCATCCAGTGCATCAAGTTTTCTTACCATAGCACCCGAGTTTATATTGTTTGGTGTTGATGACCAAAAATATGCCAGAGTTCCAATCATATAAAATTTATCGCCACCTAAACTATGTCTCCAACCTGCAGGAAAAGCATTAAAACCGCTGCTGTTAGTACCGGAATTTTGATCCCATCCATAAGTTGATTTAAGTTGATTAGCCTGATCAGATCCTCTTAATCCAGTTTGGTCTGCTTCTGCCTGACTCATTCCCAGTGCCATCTCAAGTTCCTTCCATTCATCATCACTAGGTAAATGCCATCCAGAAGGGCATACTAATTTAGCTGTCCCCCATTTATACAAACGGCCATAATCGTAATTACTAATAGAGTCGTTATTATAGTACCAACTTTCTAAATGGTAATAATTGAGGTTTTCAGCCATCCATACCTGACTACCAATTTGTACTGTTTTATATTGTTTTCCATCACGACTATCAGTCATGCTTTGTGTGGGAGTTGTATCTTCCACATCTTCAAAATCACAAGTTCCAAATTGAAATAAGCCTGTGAAGATCACTATTGATAATATTTTAAAAAAAGACTTCATAATATTTAAATTTTTCAATAAAATTAATTGCAATAGTCAAATTACCCTAAAACAAATAGAATTCGGTATAAATTATTTAATAAGTGCATAGTAATTTCTTTTTTTTGGCTTTCATAAAGGGAAAATACATTTTAAGTTTTCGATATACTTCCTTATAATTAAATTAACGACCTTTGCAAAAAATTTACAGAATGAAAATAGCATCTTTGGTATCGGGTGGTGTAGATAGTTCAGTAACTATACCATTACTTAAGGAGCAGGGATATGACCCTCATATTTTCTATATAAAGATAGGAATGGAAGATCAGTCGGCATTTATGGACTGCCCTTCGGAAGAGGATATCGAAATCACCACATGGATAGCTAAGAAATATAATTGCAAATTCGACATTGTTGATTTACAGGAAGAATATTGGGCATCGGTGGTTAAATATACTATTGAAACAGTGAAAAAGGGTCTTACTCCTAATCCTGATATTATGTGTAATCTGCTAATTAAATTTGGCGCTTTTAACGACAGATACGGTAAGGAATTTGACAAAATAACCACCGGGCATTATGCTTCTAATTATGAAACAGATGAAGGTGTATTTTTGAGTACCGCTGCCGACAAAGTTAAAGATCAAACATATTTTCTGGGGCAAATTACTTATGATCAACTTCAAAAAACCATGTTTCCCATAGGTCATTTACCAAAGGCTAAAGTCAGAGAAATAGCTTACGATATGAA
This sequence comes from Marinilabiliales bacterium, assembly GCA_002869315.1. Classification (GTDB taxonomy): domain Bacteria; phylum Bacteroidota; class Bacteroidia; order Bacteroidales; family F082; genus BM524. The sequence goes on from PKTD01000143.1 coordinate 1,334, forward strand.
GTTGCCCAGTGCAGGAAGACCTGACAGTCAGGGGATTTGCTTTTTAGGGAAGATAAACTATAACGATTTTATAAAAGCACAAATAGGTGAAATGCCAGGTGAAATTCGTGAACTGGAAACCGATAAAATATTGGGAGAGCATAAAGGATTTTGGTTTCATACCATTGGCCAGAGAAAAGGCCTAGGACTCAGTGGAGGTCCCTGGTTTGTAGTGAAAAAAGATCTTGAAAAAAACATTATCTATGTATCAAACGGTTATGATCCAGCCAGTCAGTATTCGAATATTATCCCATTGGAGGATATGCATTGGCTGAATACCAATCATGATTATTCTAATGTAAAAGAGGTGAAGTTTAAAATAAGACACCAACCTGAATTTAATAGTGGTGAGTTACATTTAGAAAATGGTTCCAATAAAATTATCAGCGACACCGATATCTCAGGAATTGCACCAGGACAATTTGCAGTGCTTTATGATATTGAGGAAAAAACATGTATAGGAAGTGCAATTATTTCCGAAAGGAGTTAGTCGGACAGTTTTAATATTTCAATCGCTGCCCGTTCAGACGCACCTTTATTTCCTAACTTTTCAATGAGTAATTTATAATCTTCGGCTATTCTCTTGCGCACATTTTCATCCAGCAACAGTTTCAACTCTCTATTTAAACGATTGCTATTAAGGTCGCTTTGAATTAATTCACAAACCACTTCTTTATCCATTATAAGGTTGACCAGAGAAATATATTTAATATCTACTATTCTTTTTGCAATTTCCACCGAAATACTGTTACCACGATAGCATACCACTTGTGGAGTTCCGATAATGGCGGTTTCCAAGGTTGCTGTTCCGGATGTTACCAAAGCTGCATATGAATTGGCAACCAGAGAATGTGTCTGTCCGAATATTACCTTAGCCTCACTTTTATCCTTAAAAGGTTTATAAAAATCTTCTCCCAGACTTTCAACCCCTGCTATTACAAACTGATAATCACTAAATTGATTCTCAACGCTTAACATTACTTTTAGCATGCTGGCGACTTCCTGTTTGCGGCTTCCTGGCAGCAATGCAATTATTGGTTTTTTATCAAGTTCATTTTTTGCAATAAAAATTTTAGGAAAAAATCCGGAAAGCTATTTCCCAAATTTATTTTTCAAACATGTTAATTAAACTAAAATCAAAAGTTTTAAAATCTATTAAAAACAAAAAACTGAACGTTTTTGGTTTATTCTTTTTGTTGACTTTTGCCTTTTTAACTTTAACCAA
>PKTD01000018.1 GCA_002869315.1 Marinilabiliales bacterium
CTGATAAAAATAGTGCTAACATTTTAATAGATTGAATATTATGAAGGTTTATGAAACCAAGGAGATTAGAAACATTGCACTGATCGGCGGAGCTAAGTCGGGAAAGACTACAATGGCCGAATCTATGCTGTTTGAAGGAAAAATGATCAACAGAAAAGGTGCTGTTGACGACCACAATACTACCTCAGATTACCGACCAATAGAAATAGAACGTGAAAATTCAGTTCACTCATCTTTGTTATATACTTTTTATGATAATCATAAAATAAATATTCTTGATACTCCGGGTTTTTCCGATTTCGTTGGAGAAACTATTGCTGCATTGGAAGTTGCTGATGCATCAGTTTTGATGATAAATGGTCAATCAGGTGTGGAAGCTACAACAGAAACTGCATGGCGTCAGACTGTTAATGCTAACTGTCCTGTAATTTTTGATGTAAATCAACTTGATCACCATGGTGCTAACTTTAATGATACTGTTACTGCCTTGAAAGATTATTTTGGAGATAAAGCTAATATAGTTCAATATACTGTAAACTCAGGTGAAGGTTTCGATACTATTATCGACCTGGTTCTTATGAAACAATTGAAGTTTAAAGAAGGTGGTGGAGAACCAGAAGTTAGTGATATCCCTGATTCAGAAAAAGATAAAGCTGACGATTTACATCTTACGCTTATTGAAAATGCTGCCGAAGGTGATGAAGCACTTATGGAAAAGTATTTTGAAAATGATACTCTTACCATTGAGGAAATGAGAGAAGGCCTTCGTTTAGGATTAATCTCCAGAAGCATTTTCCCTATTCTTTGTAGTTCTGCAAAACATGGTATCGGTACAAGTAGAATTTTAGATTTTATAGTTAAATCTTGCCCTTCTCCTCTGAATGTAAATCCTCGTGAAGATGCTGATGGAAAATCATTTAACTATGATGTAAATGGAGAAACAAAATTATTTGTTTTTAAAACTTCCGTTGAACAACATTTAGGTGAGGTTTCATTTTTTAAAGTTTATGGTGGAAGTATTTCTGAAGGTCAGGATGTTGTAAATACAAGAAACGGCCATAAAGAAAGAATTTCACAATTATTCCTTTTAAATGGTAAAAACCGTGAGAAAGTAGATAAAGTATTAGCTGGTGATATAGCCGCTACCATAAAACTTAAGGATGTAAAAACATTCGATACTATGGTAGACGCAAAATCAGGTGGAGCAGGATTTACAACTGTAGATCTTCCAAGTCCACTTTATACGGTTGCTGTTAAAGCTGCTAACTCTGCCGATGATGAGAAATTAGGCAGTGTACTTACTGATATGCACCGTACAGATCCAACAATTATTGTTGAATTCTCTAGGGAAGCAAAACAACTTCAGGTTAAGTTACAAGGTGAATTTCAATTAAATACTATTAAATGGTATTTGAAAAACGAATATAAAATTGAAATAGAAACTGCCGCTCCAAAAATTCCTTATCGTGAAACCATTACAAAAATTGCTAATGCTGATTATCGTCATAAAAAGCAATCAGGTGGATCAGGTCAGTTTGGTGAGGTTCATTTAAGAATACAGCCTTATACTGAAGGTTATGCTAAACCAACAGACATACCTGTTCGTGGTACAGAAGAGCACGATCTACCTTGGGGTGGAAAATTAGTATTCCATAACTGTATTGTTGGTGGTGCTATCGATGCCAGATTTATGCCAGCAATTATGAAAGGTTTGATGGAAAGAATGAATGAAGGTCCTCTTACAGGTTCATATGCACGCGACATTGTTGTTTATGTATATGATGGTAAAATGCACCCAGTTGATTCAAATGAGATATCATTTAAACTTGCCGGACGTCACGCATTTAGCACTGCATTTAAAAATGCAGGCCCTAAAATTATGGAGCCTGTTTATGATGTAAAAGTAAGTATGCCTGAAGATATGATGGGTGCAGTTATGACCGACTTAAATGGTCGTCGTGCCATGATTATGGGTATGAATGCCGATGGTAAAAATCAGATTATAAATGCTAAAGTGCCTTTGGCAGAAATGGGAAACTATGTAACTTCACTTAGTTCCATTACTTCAGGTAGAGGTACATTCTCATTGAAATTTGATGCATACCAGCAGGTGCCAAGTGATGTACAGGCACAATTGCTTAAAGCATACGAAGAATCACTTGAAGAAGAAGATTAGTTTTTTCTTAAACTAAAATATAAGCCGTCTTGCCTTTGGCAGGACGGCTTTTTTTATTCAATAGTTAATAATAGTAAGATATCTTATTAGAAAATTATAATTAACTTTTCACTAATATCTATCCACCCTTCACCAATTACCAATATCTTTGAAAAAATGTTTCTCATGAACAAGATTTACTTAATTGCAATATTTACCTTGCTTTCTTCTCTTTTTACCAGCCAAAGTCTTGCCCAATATCAGGTAAAAAGTGAGTATATAAATAATCCGGAATTATTAATTGATTACGTAAATGATTGTGCTAGTTTTTGGGAGAGAGCTCATGATGATTTATATGGTGGTTTTTTTGTGGAAGTTGGAAAGACAGGGAATATTTTAAACTACAATAACAAAAGTCTGGTATCTGAATCCAGAGATGCCTATGGTTTTGCCAGAGCCTTTATGCTTAGTGGAAATACTGATTATCTGGATTATTCTCAATCTGCTTTGCAGTTTATGTACGATCATTTATGGGATGATCAGTATGGCGGATGGTATAGACGAAGTAACAGATTAGGAGGCTCTCCTTATACAGGAAAAAAGACTGCCTTCGATCAGCATTATGCATTATTGGGAATTATGGCATATTACGAAGCCACTAACTCATCAGCGGACAAGCAAATGCTTGATAGTGGATATGATTTTATTGAGGATAAATTTTGGGATAATAATTTAGACACTTTTGGGTATTTTGATGAAGTTAACAGAGATGGTTCTTCAGCAGTAAATAAAAGTTTTAACGCTACAGTTGATGCTATTACAACTCATTTATACAATTTATATCTCATTACTAATGATGTTAAATATAAAGATCGTTTACTTGAATTGGAAAACAATATCCAAAATTATTTTATTCCGAGTATGGCCGATCAGGAAATAGGGTTTGCTGAGGTTTATAATTCAAATTGGATAACTAATACTTCAGAAAAAAGGACAATTATGGGTCATGTGCTAAAAACGGGATGGTGTATGGCCAGAATTTATAGGATTAATGAAGATCAGAATACTTTAAATGCAGCTAAAAGTTTTGTGCAAAATGTGCTCGATAAAGGTTATGATCACAAATATGGTGGTCCGTATAAAGATTATGACCGCACAAATGGCGAAATGTATATGTATGGTGCCCAGGACACGGCAAAAGCCTGGTGGCAAATGGAACAGGCCGTAACGGCTGGCTTTTTACTTTATGAGATTGCTTTACAGGATAAGTACTTGAAAATGGCTGATGAAAGTCTTGATTTTTTCATGAAATATTTTGTTGATACTGTTAATGGGGAGATATATGCCGACAGAAATCGCAGAGGAGGGAAGGTACCCGGATGGGATGAAAATAAGGGTAGTGAATGGAAAGCTGCTTATCATAGTATAGAAACTGCTTACTATGCATATTTGTATTCAAAATTATTAATTAAAAAGGAAACCGCTACATTATACTATAAATTCGATATTGCATCTGAAGAAAGAATATTAAATATGAACCCTTTAGCAATTGATTTTGATAAATTAAAGATTGATAAGGTATTGCTCGATGGGTCTGATTATGTAAACTATAATTCTGATGACCGAACTATCAGGATTCCCTCTGGTATTGGAGGTGTGTTTGCTGTATCATATAAACTCACTTCATCACCTTATGGCATTGGTGAAAATAATATGAAGTTGGCAAACATATATCCTAATCCATCTGCTGGAGAAGTGAATATTGAATTTGAATTACCAAAAACAACTTATGTGGATATAAGTGTATATAATATAATGGGTCAAAAAGTAGAAATATTAACAAATGGCATTTTAAATGCCGGGCATAATATAATAAAATGGACCAACAACAAAAGTAATGGCATGCATTACATTGTAATTCTCATTGATGGAAAACGATCAGTAAGTAAAGTTCTGATTAATTAATATGTTGAATACCTGCAGGTCCCTTGTACTCATAGTTCCCAAATGCTAGCATTGGATAAAAAATTATTGAAAGCAATAATAAACCAATGGTAAATCCTACACCTTGTCCGAAACTTTTTGCCAGTAGATTGGTCATCCATACTGCAAAAATAAAGTTCACACCCGGAATTAAGAACATTAGAAGCCACCACCAAGGTTTTCCTACAATCTCTAATAAAACCAAGGCATTGTAAATTGGTATTAGCGAAGCCCATCCCGGCTTACCGGCTTTTTCAAAAATACGCCATTGAGCTGCTATTGAAATAACAGCTAAAACAACAATAAAAATAATAATATTGCTGCTCAAATAATCATCTTGATACATAGTATAACTTTTTTAATTAGTATTATATAAGGCTTATCTATATAATAATCAGAAGATTATTGATCAAGAATGCCTATAAATTCATCTAAACATTCGGCATTTGCCAGTGCATCTTTATTTTTCACCTCCTGACCGTGAATTATTTTTTTCACAGCAACTTCAACTTTTTTACCATTAATTGTATATGGTACATCTTTCACTTGCTTACAAACCGAAGGAACATGCCTTGGACTACAATTTTTTCTAATGGAAGAAGCGATGGTTTTTATTAATTCTTCATTGAGTGTAATTCCTTCCTTTAGTTTTACAAATAATACTACTTGCTCATCACCATCTACTTTATGACCTACAACAACAGAGTCTTCTACTTCCTCAATATTTTCTACAACTCTGTAAATTTCTGCAGTGCCTATTCTTACACCCTGCGGATTAAGTGTGGCATCTGATCTGCCAAGCATTATTATACCCCCGTTATTTGTTATATCAATATAATCGCCATGATGCCAAATACCAGGAAAAACATCAAAATAAGCATCATGATATTTCTTTCCTTCTTCGTCATTCCAAAAATAAATTGGCATCGACGGGAAAGCAGTTTTACATACCAATTCACCCTGGTCGTCAAATACTGTATTGCCTTCTTCATCAAAGCAATCCACATCCATTCCCAAACCCTTACATTGAATTTCTCCTTTATAAACTGGTAAAGTAGGACTTCCCAGTACAAAACATGAAATGATGTCGGTACCTCCTGCAATGGATGAAAGTTGGACATCCTTTTTCCAATCGCGGTAAACGTATTCGAAACTTTCATCACTAAGGGGTGAGCCTGTTGATGCAATTACCTTAAGGTTTTTAAATTCAGAAATTTCATTTGGCTTAACACCTGCTGCTTCCAAAGAAGCGATATATTTTGCACTGGTTCCGAAAAAATCTATATCTAATTCATCTGCCATTTTCAATAATGCATCTGCTGCAGGATAAAATGGATTTCCATCATAAAGTACAAGGGTAGCGCCCAGAGCAAGGCTACTGATAAACCAATTCCACATCATCCAACCGCAGGTTGTAAAATAAAAAACTGTTTGATCAGAATTTATATTACTATGCAATTTAAGTTCTTTAAGATGCTGTATAAGAGTGCCTCCGGCAGAATGAACAATGCTTTTTGGCAATCCGGTTGTGCCTGAAGAATACATTATATAAAGAGGGTGGCTAAAGTCAAGTTGCTCAAATACCAATTCCTCATTTGTGGGCGTTAATAAATCCTCAAATAAAATTGCATTATGAATTCCATCTGTTTTTAAATTAGAAGTATAATCGACTAAAATTACATTTTGTACTGAAGGCAGGCTTTTTAAAATACCTTTTAATTTTTCCAGCGAATCGAAGGCTTTTCCTTTATAGAAGTAACCATCAGCAGCAATTATAAATTTTGGTTTTATTTGGCTAAACCGGTCCAGAACTCCTTTTATTCCAAAGTCGGGAGAAGTGGAAGACCATATGGCCCCTATGCTGCTGGCTGCCAGCATAGCTATTATTGTTTCGGGCATATTAGGCATAAAAGCAGCAACACGATCACCTTTTTTTAGTCCCATTTTTTTGAATGAAGCGGCAAGTGACTTTACTTTTTGGTAAAGTTCATTATAAGTTATCTCTTGTTTTACAGTATCCTCACCACGGAAAATAATAGCTTTATGATTATCTCTTCTTTGCAGAAGGTTTTCAGCAAAATTTAATTTTGCCCCGCTAAACCAATTGGCTCCGGGCATTTTTTTTGGATCATCAACAACTTCTTTAAAACCAGAAGATGATTTTATCTTGCAAAAGCTCCAAACTTCCTCCCAAAAGGATGCGGTATTTTCAATACTCCATTTATGAATAGTATCATAACAATCGTTTGCAAGAGAGTATTTTTTAGCAAGCCTGGATGAAAATGCCTGCATATTAGAATTTTGTATTGTTTCTTCGGTTGGTTCCCAAAGTAGATTAGTAGTCATTTTTAAATTTTAAGAGGTTTATTTAATTTGGCTACAATTTACAAATAAATAAGTAATTCATATATTAGCCACAAATTAATTATATGGATAGATTCTCAACTCAAAAAGTTAAAGCACTTTATTTAGTTTCATTGGTTTATTTACTGGCATTTATAATTGCCGGAATTTTTGTGAATATTATCCCAGGTAATATTTTATATAAAACATTGTATGCCGATCTTGCTGCAACACTTGTGGTGTTTATTTTTAGCAGAATATATAAAAACTCAAGTTTATATGATCCTTACTGGAGTGTGGCACCTATAATAATTGTTGCATATTGGTTAATTTATCTTGGTAAATCCTTTATGGATTATAGAGAAATTTTAATTTTCATATTTATTTGTTGGTGGGGATTACGATTAACATGGAACTGGATATTACGCTGGAGCGGCTTAGGAGATGAAGATTTCCGATATGTGGATCTGAAAAAATCCAAAGGCATAATTGCATTTAGTTTAGATTTTGTTGGTATTCATTTCTTTCCCACTCTTATAGTTTTTGTGGGCTTACTGCCTGTTTATTATGTTATTTCAGAAGTTAATACTCCAATAAATTATATAGACGGAATAGCTGTTTTAACAACATTAATCGCTATCCTTATTGAGACTTTTGCAGATAATCAATTAAGAGCATTTAAGAGAAGTAATAAAGAAGGGCGCTTGAAGTCAGGTTTGTGGAAATACATTAAATACCCTAATTATCTTGGAGAGAATTTATTTTGGTGGGGATTATTTTTATTTGCTGTGGCAGCCTCAAAAGATAATATGTATCTTGTTTTTGCACCCGTTTCGATGAATTTACTCTTTGTTTTTGTAAGCATTCCTATGATGAAAAAGCGCTTGGCAAGAAAAAAGTAATTATTTTACAGTTATAATTTTCCGGCTTGTATTAGTAGATCCATCTGGCTTTGTAATTGATATGCTAATCTCAAATTTACCTGTTTCATCGGAAGTATAAAATGAAAAACTATTATTATAATTATCCTTTATAGTTTTTGATAAGTTAAATATTGTATTGGCAAAAAATGGTTGCTGATTCGGAATACTTTCTGCTTCAAAGTCTGGATACTCAAAATAGCTAAAAGGGCTTGCAGTAATATATTTTAAAAACACAGTCGCGTTAGGAAGACGCATACCTCCAAAATCACCAGCTTTGGTAGTAATCATAATTATTCCATTAAAATCTATGCTACCGAGAGTATATGGTTTTGTTATTACCTCTATTTTTTTAACTTTTAAGGGACTTAACTTCATCAACTCATCAATATCAAATATTACGAGATTATCTACGAGTACAAGTGGTTTATTATATTGAGTTTCTGTCCTGTCGTTCAAAACATTAAGTACTATTTTGCCCTTATTCATACGTGCAGAAACATAAGTAACAATTTCATTAAGGACTTCCTGCATAGTTGCAAGTTCGATATAGTCGCTTAGTAAAATTGATGTTTGAGGATTTTGAAAGGGGAATGGAATTATATCTGTTTCTAATTCATCACTTTTTATAATCTTTTCGAATTTATAATTGATTTGTTGATTTCTGTACAATGACAAAATAAAGTCAGAGAATGAACTATCAGCCAATACGGGATAATCTATAAACTTTGGAAATCTCGTTGAAAAATCATTGTTTACTATAATTTCAGCATTCACGTTTTCAATGCTATCGATACTCAAGCCAATGTCTTTTACTCCTTGCAGTTGATTTAATGAAAATATAAATTTTCCACTACTATCTGTAACATATGTGTGCAATTGAGGATTTTCCCCCAGCACTGTAGCATAAACAGTTTGATTAACCAAAGCCTCTGAATTTTCTTTATTCACGACTTTACCACTAATTGATAAGTCTCTTATTTCGGGAAGTTTTTCCAGGATTAAATTATCATTACTATTACTTTTTGCTAAGACTTCATCAAAATCAATTTCATAAAACTCATCTTTATTAATCATAAAACTTAAAAACAGTTGGTCTCTCAGTTCACTATTATTATTATCAAATGTCTCATAATCAGTATTCAGAAGTAAGGGATTATATACTAATTCAATTGCTAATGTATTCGGGTTTGTATTTGTTTGAGGTTCTGCTTTAGAAACATTAATAGATATCTCATCATCTATCTTTATACCTTTCAGCTTTACATTTACTTTGTTTCTGGTGCCAAAAATATCATCACAAACAATATTAATATTATTATCACTTACAACATCAGAAGCATAAAATGGTGCAATTGACAGTATTTTATTTTCCATATTGGCAACTATCATATAGTTTATACCTTTAGGAAAATTAGAGTTTGTGAACTTAACTTTGGTAATAGTATCAATAACAATTATTTCTTTATTATCTACTATATTCTGATATGGGCTAACAAAGAAAATTTTTAGTGGAGAGTTTATTTCAATTATATTTTGGACTATCACTGCCTCCTTATTCAAATAATCGAACTCTGATAAAATTCCTTTTGGTTTTACATCATTAAGTTTAAGGAGTATTGAGTCACTATTTTTTAAAATTAATTTTAAAGAATAGTTATTACTAAACTCAGGAATAAAATTAAACTCAGCCAAACCATTGCTATAAAGTCTAAGATTGGAAATACTATCATAATGCTTATCAATTATGTAAGCCTGTTTTATTTCTTTTAAGAATTCATTGCTGAACAAAACAGCTCCCTTATTAGCAATATTAGATATCAAGTTATCTCCCTGGCTAACAACATTAAGAGGGTTTAGATATTTACCCGCATAACTATCTATCTTTCCTTCGGGATTTATTATTGTTAATTGTTTGTTATAAAATGTTTCGGGGCCCATATTTCGCATATACAAAGTATAGGCCCTTAAATAATAATTGGATGAAACAAGTCCCTCGGGTATTTTAATATTTCCTTGTACTCGCCCATTAATTACTTTATACTTTGCTTTTGTTATGCTGGTGTTATTTTTATATATTTCTACATACAGTACCTTACTCAAATCATAGTCAAGTTCTTTGTTGATAAAGATATTTGCAGAGAAAATGATATTTTCACCTGTGAGGTAGAAATCTCTGTCGCAATTTAATACGACTTTCTGTTTTGGTAAATCATCTTCTATTGTTTGTTTTGCCATCGATTTTTCCCAAATAAAGAATGAAATTAGAAAAACCAAAATTATATATATGCTGATAGATTTTTTTTTCATAATTAGTCCTCCCAGAATTCAGGTTTAACAATAGTCCCACCTCTTTGTCTGCAATCAGCACATGGCTGTCCGGGCACTGCACGGTTCCCTTCGTAAACAATTATATATATGGGATAAAATACCGGATCTGCCCAATATAATTCAGCATACTGCTTATAATTGCCATCATTTATAGTGCAATCAGTATAATAAAACGGCACCTCGGGGCGGTCCACAAAAATACGTTTCGTATCTACGCCACTAACTAAAAAATATCCTAATACTGGCTCGCCTTCGTCATTTACATTTTTAATATTCCCTTGTATTTGATATGGCTGTCGTGAATAAAGTGAGCCTTGTTCAGAATTTTGTTCTTCTAAAGCACTCCAGAATTTGAAGGCCTTTTTACTGATAGTATGCTGGTTTACATTTAAACTATATCTCAAACTTAACATTCGCGATTCAGTATTAACAAAATGCAGTGGGTAATTTTCCAGTTTCTTATTTGTAAGTTGGTCAGTATTAAAAGTGTAAATGCTTTTTACACTGCCGGTATAATAGCAATTGAAAAGAGAGTCGATAGGTTGAAATAATCTAACCTGTCCATCATAATAATACTTAATGAAATAATCCGATTGGTAGTGAGATGTGTATTCAAGTTTCCATAAATAAAAATTACTATCTGAAATAGTATTTTCTGTACTCACATAAAATTGATATCCATAAAGAGTATGGTCAACCTCATTACTTTCCTGAGTTTCCGTCTTTGCATATACATTTTCGATGGTCACCGGATTTTTTATATAGTCATAATCAGATTCGTATGACTTTCCATCAGGAGTTTGGATTTTTAATCTATATTTTTGTCCTATACTTCCTTGCATTCCATTTGTAGAACTTTGATAAGTTCCTTCTTCAGTTTCTTTTAAATACTCCTGTTCTCCATCACCATCTTCAATAATTAATGTACATCCTGAATATGGCATATAGTCAATTTCATTTGCAGGTGACGACTTGCTTAATTTTATGGTATAGGGAGGCAGCTCATTGGAAATTCCTCCATCTACAACCAATTGGTTTTGGTATCTTGAAACTTCCGGCCAGTATTCATCTATGCATGATGTAAGTCCAAAAAAAGACATGCTTAGAAGAATTATTATATATTTACTAGTCGTCATAATTTCCCAGTTTAAAATTATAAGTGAGAGAAACTATGGGGGCTCCGAATATTGAAAGTTTATAACCTTTTATATTTCCATTCTCTGTTTTAAAATAAACAGAATATGCATTTCTTCTTCCAGTAACATTATATACTGAAAGACTCCAGGATCCGTGTAATAATTTGTTTTTCTTTAAGTTACCTTCAAGGTTTATTGCAAGGTCGAGACGAAAATAATCAGGCAAACGATATTCGTTACGTCCCGAATAATATGTTATTTGTGTGCCATCCTGATAGTAAATTGCTGTGGGATATGTAATAGGCCTGCCGGTTGAATAAACCACATTTCCTGAAAAACTAAGCCTTCTGGATAGTTTATAATTAACTACCAAATTAAAAGCATGAGGTTTGTCGTAATTAGCAGGATATTTCTTACCAAAATTAATACTGGTAATATCTGTTTCACCCTGTACTAAAACATTGGATGAAGAATATGTATAATTAAGCCATCCATTTAGTTTGCCTGAAGGTTTCTTGAGCATAAACTCTATTCCGTAAGCATCAAGATCTCCTTGTAAAACTTCTGTTTCAACAACTTCGGTTACTAGTAGGTCTGCTCCATCTTTATATTCCACAAGGTTTGCTACCTTTTTATAATATGCCTCAACGGAAAGTTCCAGAGCATTTTTAAAGAAGTTGCTGAAAACGCCAACTGAATATTGAGTTCCACGCATAGGTTCAATATATTTATCGCTCAGTTTACACTTGTCGGTTGGTGACATGGCAATGGTGTTTGAAAGCATAAAAATATATTGGTGCAACTGACTAAAACTTGCTTTTACCGATAAATTTGGATTTAAAATATATTTTGCTGCAAGGCGGAAATCAGGATTAATATGTGATTTAATAGCTTGATTATTAGAAAAATGTGTTGTATCGATGATGTTTTCAATCAGATAAGGGCTATTGGGGACATATTCATATACATCTTGCGGGCCTAAATATGTATAATAATTGAGTCGAATTCCTCCTGTAATTGCAAAAACAGGATTAATATTCCATTCTTCATCTATATAAATTCCTGATTCAATGCCTTTTTCTGTTCCTAAATTAACTGGTACTACTGAGGAAGAGTCGTTGAGAGGTAAATGCTGACCTCTATCAAGATTATATAGTATTCCATTTACTCCAAATGAAATATTATGCTTCTCGTGAGGTCTTAAGGTGAAATGTGCTCTCAACTCATTATGAAGCAGATTATAGTCGCTTTTATAGGCCGCCCAGTTTAATTGTTTATTGGCCTCCTCGAAATTATAATTACTGAAGTCATATATCAACTGGAAATTATGTTTGTTTTTAAAAATATGATCCCAGGTAATTGAGGAACCTATATTCTGATAATTATAATCAGTTTGGGAAACTAAACTTATATCATCAGTACTATAATAAGTAACCAGTTTAAGTTTATTTTTTGGGGATAAAGCCATTGATAGGTTCACAATAGCATCCCGGAAACTTCCTTTAGAATTGCTTATCTCATAATTGTCTATCATTCCTAAAACCCAATCGGAATAGGTAGATCTAACGGCAACTAAATAGCTGCTCTTGTCCTCCTGAAATGGTCCTTCTACCATGAAACTAGCTGTTATTGGGCTAATTCCTCCTCTTAAAGAAAATTTCTTCTTATTCCCTTCTTTGGTAGTTAAATCGAAAATTGATGAAAGCCTTCCTCCGTACTTTGCAGGTATATTACTCTTATAGAGTTTAAAACTGCTCATGGCGTCGGGAGTGAAAGCCGAGAAGAATCCAAATAAATGAGAAGTATTATATACTGGAATGCTATTTACATAAAATATATTTTGGTCTGCCGGGCTTCCTCTTACATTATAACCTGAGGCACCTTCACCTACGGTTTGCACTCCAGGAAGTAAAAGCGCAACTTTTACAATATCACGCTCACCCATTACTGCAGGAATTTCCTTAATACTTTTGGCATTAATTTTATCGAATCCCATTTGGGTGCTTCTTATATTATCCTCTTTATCGGATTTAATTACTACCTCATTTAGAGCATAAACTTTTTTCTCTAAGTAAATATCAACTCTGCCATCGGATAATATATCCAGCTGGTATTTTTCCTCTTTACCTTCTATACTGTTTATTTTTACCGAATACTTAGCTTTTTTTAATGTTATGCTGAAATAGCCCATTTCGTTTGTAGTGGTTCCCGTTTCAAGTTCTTCAAAATATAAACTTGCACCAACTATAGGTTTGCCATTCTCAATAAATCTCACAAAACCATCTACTTCAACTCTTTGTTTACCTGCTCCCGATTTTTTATCTCCCACAACAATATTTCTTCTTATCAGGGCCTTTCTTGTGGAGAGGAAATTATTTAGTTCATTTTGTTGTCGTTGCTCCTCAATGAATTTATCCGCATCATTCTGAATATTAAAAAATGTATTGGGTAGTTTAAGTTTAATTTTACCATTTCCAGTGATGAAAATATTATTACCATCTGAACTATAATGTAAATTAAGAGGAGTAAGAGTTTCTTTCAGTAATTCGGCGATTGATAAAGGTTTTTCTATACTAATCTTCAGGTTAATTAGGGCACTATCCTGATAAAAAAAGTGCAAATCCGATTCCTTTTCAACTTTGTTTACGAAATCATTCCAAGATAAATTATCATAGGATTTGTCGATTATAAATTCAATATTTTGTCCTGATACATTATTGAAAAATAATGCGGAAACAAGAAAGATGATAATGTATTTGTAATAATTAATTAAGTTCATCACAGTATTGCATTAATTTAAAAAACTCATCATTTGTAGCCTTACGGAACTTAATTTTATTCTTTTTAATGAATTTTTTTATGTCGTGCTTATGCTCTGGAAATAATGATAATATATCTCCTTTGTTTTTAATGAAGTATTTTTTTCCATTTAAGAAAAGATACTTAGAAACCTTTGTTTTGGTATATTTCCCATAGGGGTATTTATTTGAATAAACCGCCAGGAAATTTTTGGAGTAATAATTCCCAAATATAAAATCACCCATATAAACCAGTTCAAGGAACTTTATATATTCATCCTCAATATCAAATTCATTTATATTTACAAAGTGCTTATTATTAATTACAAAATCTTTTATATAATTATTACTTAGATTAATTTTTTTACCACCGTAACTTTCATTTACTTTTAGTATAACCACCTGTTGTTCAATATCATATTTCAAAAGCACATTCTTAAAATCCCTGCCTTTTAAATTAATATATGATGTTATAAAGGTATTTTCACCAAAAAATGGGTTTCCATTTGCAGAAGGGTGCAAAGGTATATAACTAATACCATTAATTAAAATATCATCAGGGCCATATTTTTCCTCACTTTTTACTTTAAGTTCAGTAATAGTAGTTTGACAAAACAATCCTGAAAAACTAAGTAAAAATAAAATCGATAAAAGATGCTTCATCAGTAAATTGTGGTTAAAAACCTAAGACGTAATAAAAAAGTACTACGTTGCATCAAATTTATGATTTATTTTATTAAAACAATTAAAAAGGGAGCAAATAGTTTATAAACTGTTAGTATATTTTTATGCTAAAAGATTTATCTTCAATGAAACTAACAGATTTATAATTTTTCTGAAGAAGTTTTTTGTTTTTTGCCTTATATCCAATAGCATAATTAATACTGGATTTGGGAACTTTGATTTCAATGTTATCAGCCTCTTTTTTAAAATATCCTTTTAGTTTGTCTGCCCAAATTTCAGAAAGTACCATTTCTTTAAAGTTAATATGAAATGGCCCGTCGATAAGTTCATTACCGTTTAACAAGCCTTCTGAAGGATGTAAGCCTATTCTTAAGACTTTAACACCGGCAGCTTGAAATATAGGAAGTATTTGTTTTGTTTGGATAATGGCTTGTTCAAGGCTAAGAGGTTTATAACTACCTTTTTTATACCATGTGTGCATGGCAGTATCTTTAATAACAAGAGCAGGGTAAATTCTGGTATTGTCAGCACCCAATTCCACAATTTTTTTTGCTGTATAAATTGATTTTTCTAAACTATCTCCCGGAAGTCCAATCATCATTTGTAAGCCCAGTTTAAAATCCATTGATTTTATTAGTTCTGCTGCTTCAATAACCTGTTTTGCTGTATGGCCACGATATGTTTTTTTCAGGACATCATCATCCAGAGACTGTGCACCAAGCTCTATTGTATTAACATGATATTTTTTTAGGAGGTTTAAAATTTCTAAATCAATATAATCCGGTCTTGTTGATATTTGAATTCCATTAACTCTGGAAGTATTGATATAAGGTTGTGCAAGACTTAAATAATACTCAATATCCTTTATTGGCAGGCCTGTAAAACTACCTCCAAAAAATGCAATATTTACTTCTCGGTTTGTTTCCTTAAAGGAAGATAAATGACTTTCTATAGTATGAATAATTTCTTCCTTTTCAGGAACTACTTCCTGTCCACTAATTTTCTTTTGATTGCAAAAAGCACATTGAAAGGGGCAAGCCAGTTCAGGAATGAAAATTGGTATATTATAATGTTTAGTCATTTATTGCAAAATAAAACAAAAAACTGCCACCCAAAGCAAGGGCGACAGTTTTTGAATTTTAGTTAATCAAACTAAAAAAACTAATTAAAAGTCAACAATAAAAATCAGTTATTGCTTATCATTACAAAATCAATTAATTATTTATCAATTATTATTTTTTCTGTCATTAATATTTTACCGCCAGAAGTAAGAGTGAAAAAGTACAGGCCTCCAGAATATTCTTCAAGATTTATATTTTCTGAGTGTTTATCAGAATTGAGAGTAAATATTTTTCGGTATACTATTTTACCCAGGATATTTGTTAGTTGAAGTTCAGCAGTTTTGTAGTTACTATTCTGTATATTAATGTTTAAAAAGTTTTTTGCCGGATTAGGGTAAACTACCACATTATCAGCAAAATTTTCATCAATACCTACACAATCATCTATTGTAACCTCAAAAGTTTCTGCTACTGTTTCGCAACCTTCAGCTTTAACTTCTGTAACATCCACATAGGTTGTGGAACCCTGATCGGCTGTCCAGTAAACAGTAATTTCGTTTGTACCTTCACCATCAACTATGTTTCCTCCATCAACTGTCCATGTATAATCACTATATTCACTGTAGTCTACAGAATAAATTCCATAGTCGTTTTGGCAAACCGTTTCATCTCCTGCAATTACCGGGTTTGGTTCAGTATAAACCATAACTTCCAGGCTTGGGCCTGAAGGACC
>PKTD01000284.1 GCA_002869315.1 Marinilabiliales bacterium
TGATATAGGTGTTGGTGGCCGTGAGATAGGTTTCTTATTCGGACAATACAAAAGATTACGCAATGAATTTACCGGTGTTTTAACTGGTAAAGGAATGGAATGGGGTGGATCATTAATTCGTCCTGAGGCAACTGGTTATGGTACTGTTTATTTCGCTGAGGAAATGCTAAAAACTCGCGGTGACAGTATGAAAGGTAAAGTATGTGCTATTTCTGGTTCAGGTAATGTTGCTCAGTATGCAACTGAAAAAGCAACTGAATTTGGTGCTAAGGTAGTAACTCTTTCTGATTCAGCAGGGTATATCTATGATCCTAATGGTATAGATGCTGAGAAACTTGCTTTCGTAATGGAACTTAAAAATGTTAAGCGTGGCCGTATTAAAGAATATGCTGACAAATATGGAGTAGAATACTTCCCAGGTGAGCGCCCATGGGGTGTTAAATGTGATGTTGCTATGCCTTGTGCTACTCAAAATGAGGTTAATGAGGAAGAAGCAAAAACATTGCTTTCAAACGGTTGTTTCGTAATAAGTGAAGGAGCAAATATGCCTTCATCACCAGAAGCAATAGAAGTATATCAAAATGCAAAAATCCTTTACGGTTTAGGCAAAGCAGCTAATGCTGGTGGTGTTGCAGTTTCAGGTTTAGAGATGAGCCAAAACTCAATGCGTTATAACTGGACACGTGAAGAGGTTGATGCTAAACTTCATCAGATAATGAAAGATATCCACACTACCTGTGTTAAATGGGGTAAAGAAGGAGAATATATCGACTACGTTAAGGGTGCAAATATCGGAGGCTTCGTTAAAGTTGCCGATGCTATGATAGCTCAGGGAGTAGTTTAATTAACTTATTATTAAATACAAAAAAGCCGACTCTCCAAAGGGTAGTCGGCTTTTTTATTGTGTAATTAAAATATTACTATCTCTTTGAAGGAACTTCTTTATAATAAACAATATCACCTTCTTCAAATCTTTGAAAATCCATTTCCGATGCTTCAATTAACTTGATAAACTTCCCAGCAAAACCGGTATCAATATCATATTTGTCAAAAGAAATTTTTAGATGACCACTGGAAAATCCCATAGGCCCCATAATCATAAAATACTTTTTTGTGGCTTTATAGAAATCATGCCTTTTTATATGGAATAACTGTACTTCATCATCAACTTGATTATCGGCAATTTTAGCACCCATCAGCACATTTAATTTTTTTGACCTGGGATTATCTTTTCTTATTTGTGCCACAACTCTTTCCAGGTTTAAAACCTTAAACACAATATCACTTAAAGTAAGAGAACCAACAACAGGCAGAATTGAGCCTATAAGTTTTTGCTTGGTAATAAAAATTCCAGCATCGCCTTCTTTGTTTTCCCAATCCACATTTTTGATATTTCCTAATCCTACTTTTTCGCCTTTATGATGAATAATAAAGTAAAAGTTATTGAAGTTGTCGATGGTTTTAAACCAGGATTTTTGCATTTCCGGTGTAATGGTTTCACGGAAATTCATATATTGTTTTACAAACTGGGAATTCCTCCAGGTACGAACAAGTTCGATATCTTTCTCCCTTAATCGCTCTACTTTTATCCCATTGGTTTCAATAATCATTTTTTAATTTCTTTTATGATAAAGGGAGGCTTTCTGTTTTGAAAACTATATAATCTGCTTATGTATTCTCCAATAATTCCTAAACTCAAAAGTATAATACTCGTTCCAAACATAATTGTAATCATTAAGGAACTATAGCCTAAAGGCGTATTATTTAGGAATTTGGCAATCACCAATCCTATTATGGCAATGAAAAATACAAAAGAGAAAAATAATCCTCCATAAATCATGAGTTTTAAAGGAAAATTAGTATAAAATATTATTAGGTTTAAGAAAAATTTCCAAAGTTTACCAGGGGAATATCCAGATTTAAGAACCTTTCGTTTACTATAGTTTGTGCTGACATAAGCAATAGAATCGGTATACCACCATATTAATTCATCAACGAAAATAAAATTTGATTTATGCGATAGAATTTTCTGTATAACTTCTTTTTTTATTAATCTGAAACTAGTGGTTTGTGATGGTCTTTCAATGAAACGTGCCACAGCATTTCTAACAAATTTGCTACTCAGGCTTCTGAAAAACGATTGATGCTTTTTGTCTGACACTCCATATACTACATCATAATCGCCAGATTCTAAAGTATTTATAAGTTTAACAATTTCAGATGGAGGCTGTTGCATATCATCGTCTATCGTAACTATATAGTTGCCTTTAGCAATTTCCAGGCCGCAAAAAGTAGCATTACTTTGCCCATAGTTTTTATTCAACTTTACAATAGTAATATTACTTTCATTTTGTTTTATCTTTTGAAGGATCTCCCAACTATTGTCAAAACTACCATCATCCACAAGAATATACTCAACACTTTTGTCCTTCATCTCAGAAAAAGTCTTTTTCAAACTCTCCAAAAGAGGCCCCAAAGTGAGAGAACTGTTAAATACCGGTATTACTACTGAAAAATCGAACAAACCTTTAATGTAATTATATTCTTAATTGGAATTTTTGTCTTCAACTTTTGCTTTTACAACA
>PKTD01000245.1 GCA_002869315.1 Marinilabiliales bacterium
AATAAACCCATCAGTGTAGGACCATAAAATGTGTAAGTTTGCTCTGCTGCTCCTTTAGCAGTGAAGGATCTGTACTGATTATAATAAGCCTGAGCCACTTGAACAAAACCTACTTTCTCATCCTTAAAATACCCTAATACCTTGTCTAAAAAATTAGGGAAGGGAATATGATCGGGGTCCATAATTAAGACATAATCTTCATCAATCATTTTGAGTGCAGCATTTACTTTACCAGCCTTTGCCCCAGGCAGACCCACAAGTTCAAGCCATACAGCGCCGTGTTTTTCTGCTACTTTCTTAAAGGCTGGGTCCTGAGTGTCATCCAAAAGGTAGGTAGTGTGGGGATAAGTAATATTAGCACATGCTTCTAGGGTTTTGTCAAACATGCTAAGGGGTTCTCCGGGTGAACTGGTTGTAAAAATGGCTACTTTTAAGTCCTTCTCTGGTTCTACCTGTTCAGGCTTTTGTATTCTTGAATAGTTAAGCCATATTAAAATTATTCTCAATATACCATACCACATTATTAGTGATAGAATGATATAAAGTGTAAACGATTCGATATGCTGTGGCCGAAACCACCAATCCGCAAAGCGGACAATACTTATGATCCCGGCAATAAACAGAATATAAAAAATAAACCTGTCAATGGCTGTAACACTCTTTGCCTCACGATATTTCCATAAATTTTTGTCTCCTTTAGCCATTTTAAATATACACTTTCAGATTGATATTAAAGTTGTTAGTATTAAAATAAAGAGTCTGGATATATGAGTAACTAAATTTCAAAATCAGATTTCGGCTAATAGAAGTTTCAAAATCCAATCCGATATCCATAGGTGTAAATGTTTCCTTATAAAAGTCTCTTTTTACTATCAGATTCCCGTTATTATTATAGTCATAATACAGATAAGGATTTAATGCAGTTGAATAAAATCCTATTGAAGAATGGACTTTGATATGTACATTATTTGAAGGTTTTATGAGTAAATTTACAAGTACTGAATTTGTATATTGTTGATTAGGAGTAAAATAGGGATTGTAAGTGCCCGGTATAGAGTTATTTGAGTTTTCCTCATCATTGGAAGAATAAAGTGGCATAAACCGACTTTCCTTTGAGTCGCTATAACTAAATGCATATCCTGCATAAAATTCAAAAATACTTAATTTCATGGCAGATGATAAAAACCACAAATATGCGGTTTGAGTATAGTTATCGTCAGGAAAAATTTCGTTTATATAAGCCGCCTTAAGATTCCATTTAGCTGATTTATATCTTTCGATACTAATTGAGGAAAGTTGAGTTGTAAAAGATTCTAAAGCAGAAAAAGGAGTATAAACATATGGATCTTTCTTTGTTGATAAATCCAAATATAATGTCTTTGCTAATCTTTGTTTTAAAGCAATGCCCCATATTAAATTTGACTTCTGGGAAGAAGAAGTGGAATAATACCCAGCATACATATTAGCATTTAGACCAATCTTTTTAAGTGTAAAATTATTTTTAAGTTTTAAATATCTGAAATTTTCGTTGAGAGTGTCTGATGAGAACTGTTGGTAACCGGCAGCAATGCTAATGTTTAACAAAGGTGTAAAGTACTTACCCGCTGCTAAAACAGGAAACAATGTATTAAATGGTTGTGAGTCTGTAGAATATGTAGTTCCTATTTTTAACCATGGTTTAATGATCCTTAGTACTTCAGTATAAATTGCATTTGTATGATTATCATCAGGATTTAATTTTATAGCAGCTCTTAAATTCCTTTGGGCACTGGAATAATTACCTATATAATACTGGCTTATACCTAGCATGGTATAAGCTTCAGTAACGTTATCATATTTTGCAGTATATTTTTCAAGCATTTTTATACAATCATTATATTTTCCCCAACTATAAAGCATCAATGAATATTCATAAATAACATCATAGTCATTGGGGTATAACATATAAGCTCTATTGTATACTACGCCGGCTTGCTCATATTCTTCCATCCAATAAAGGGTTTCGGCATAAAGCCTCATAACCCACACATTGTCAGGATATTTGTTATTAAATTCGATTAAGGTTTCAGCGGCCTTTTCAAAATCACCCTTATCCCGCAGTTCTCTTGCTTTGTTAATAGTGGATTCCAATAAGTTTTCCTGAGCATTGATTTTAAAAATGCTGATAAGAAATATAAATACAATAATTGATAATTTAAATGGAAACCCAATATTCATCTATTAATTTTTAGAAAGTTCTTCTGCGGTTGAAGAAGCCCAGTTTACTATAACTTCTATATCATCCTTACTTAACTTATGTTCAGGATTCTTCTTAACATATTTTTTTGGAGGCATTTTACCTTCTGAAACTTCGTCTTCAATTTTTGATAATTTGGAAATCAGTTTTGAATCATCAAATTCCAGCATATTTTCAAAATTCCATTTCATTTTTGCTTTGAATTTGCCATCTTCTCCGTGACACTGCAAACATGAATTATCAAGTATAGTTTTAACATTTTCAGGTATTTCCAACTTCTCACTTATGGCTTGTTTTTCAGTCGTATGGATAGTAATAATGCTTAAGCTAAAACTAGTAAGTAAAACAAATGCTAATACTGTAATCATTGTCAATAATAGATTTTTCATTTTTGTAAGGATTTAATTTATACTAAGTATTTTATCTAATTGTAAAATTATGAAAAATACAATTCAATTTTGTATTAATAATTGTTACAGTAATTAATACAATCCTATAACTAGCATAAGTATTTTACTATATACCGACAATAAAATGAATTACCCTACTTCAATTAGGTTATTTTTTATTTTCCTGTAATTTAAGAAAGGTTAGTTTATCCCAATATCCTCTCTGGAATTTTATTTTGTTATTTTGTATTTGAAAGAAGCCACAACCTCTCAATCCATTGGGGTCTTTCCATTCAAGGATTGCCCATTGACCATCCTCAAAAATATTTTCCGGAATACAATTCATGTCTGCATTTGAAAACTCAGTTTCAAACATCTTTTTTATGGCCTCTTTTCCTATAATAGGACTGTTAGGTACCTGATGGTTAATGGCATCATCACTATAAAGGTTTGAAATCCCCTCAACATCGCAATTATTGAAGGCTTTGATCCATTTTTTTAGAGTTTCTTTTGGTGTCATAGATGATAATTATTGCATTTCAAAACTACAAAAAACTAATCTTGATTACTTTCAATCCTTTCAATATTCATAGGCAGACGGGCAAGAATTTCATAATTCAGAGAGTTATTCATCTCTGCAAAGGAGGAAAATGAAATCTCATTCTCACCCTGTTTACCAATGAGTACTACTTTGTCACCTATTTGCACATTGTCAATATTTGTAATATCCGCAATAATCATATTCATATTAACACTACCAATTATAGGAGCCATATGATCTTTTACAATTACATGTCCACTATTACTCAACGAGCGACTATAACCATTACAATAGCCAATGGGTATTAGCATTGTATTCATATCATATTGAGCCTGGAAACTCAGTCCATAACCAATAAACTCACCAGCAGGTACTTTTTTTATTGATATAACATTTGAACACCATCTGATAGCCCTCATTAACGGATCTGATTTATCTTTTCTTCTGTGTATGTAATTTATGAATGTTTCCTGTGTTGGCCAATAGCCATAAAGAAGTATACCTACCCTAACTAAATCAAGCCTAGTATCAGGATAACTTATTGTTGCTGCGGAACTTGCAATATGTTTAATATCAGCAAAAATGCCCCTTGAATTTAAAAGTTTTACCCTCTTTTTAAAAACGCTAAACTGTTTTTTTACACGTAAGTGATTTGCAATGCTCTCGGCTCCCGCAAAATGCGAAGTAAAACCTCTTATAACAAGGTGTTTATTGTTTGCAATAATAATAGGAATTGATTTCTTCAACTGTAAAATGCCTAAACCTGTTCGATTCATTCCTGTTTCAATGTCGAGATGAATTATTGCTTTTTTACTCATCTCCTTAGCAGTGCTAATAGCTTGTTTCAGTTCACTAATATCAGAAACATAAAATTCCACTTCCTTTTCAATTGCCCACTTATAGTCATTGGGTAACAAGTATCCCATGATCACAAGAGTTGAATTATCTGATTTATATTTAAAGGCATCCCTGGCTTCAACAGAGGAGTAAACGCAAAAATGGTTAACTCCATATTGTTCAAGTGCCGGAACTATAATATGAGTTCCATGGCCATAGGCATTTCCTTTAATAACTGCAGAAAGAATTACATCCGGACCAATTAAATTCCGAACAAAATTTACATTGTTTTCCAATGCAGCGGACTTAATTTGAATTCTTGATGTAGATGGCATTTATTTAATATTTAAAATTAATTCCGGATTTGGGCAAATCCTTAAATATTTTTCCTTTTCTTTTTTTGAACAAACTCCAGGAAAATCACCATAATTATCACCCATTTCTCTAATGAGTTGAAAATGAAGGTGCGGCGGCCAGTTGCCGTTTTCTGTATCATCACCTAATTCAGCAATCTTGTCACCCTTACTAACTTTATTACCTACTGCTAGCCTGCTTAAAGAGTTTTTTGAAAGATGCCCATAAAGTGTGTAAAAAGTATACTCCCCAATGCTATGTTGTAATATAATTGTAGGACCATAGTCACCAAAGTTTGTATTATTCTTAAAACTGTGAATTATGCCGTCAATAGGGGAGTAGATGCCTGTTTTTTCATTACACCATATATCTATGCCAAGATGTATTGTTCTGGCATCTTCATCTTTTCCAAAGTGAGAACTTTTTCTATAAATTAACCTATCCTCGGCATAACCTCCAACTGCTAGTTTTTTATTAGATTTTTTTATTCTGCTATTAATATATTCACCAAGTTTATTAGTAGAACTTAAGTCAATTTGGTGAAGTTCCTCATTATCCACAGACAAGTCGAGGCGAAAAATATCTGTTTCTTTTAGTTGAAAGGCTAATACTCCTAAACTATCTGCAATATTATCTTTTAATACCTTTTGAAACATTAGTCATTAGTGTTAATAAATTGTTTTTCAATGAATTTAGAATTAAATAAACGCGCTACAGACATATAATCTGCATCCATGCATACTCTATCTCCAATTCTGTATTTTTTACTTCCATCAGGGTTTATATTGCTTCCAATATCAACAACTGTCATATCAGAGGTGATGCCCACAAATTTTACATTTTCATCGTCGATAGACAGGCCCTCCTGATCAACGTCCAAAAGTCCGAAGTCCAATATTGCCTTATAAGTTGTTTTTCCCATATCATCCTGGCTGAAATCTGCTGAATGCCCTATACTTGCATCTCCAATAACACCGTCTGGTACTACTCCCTTCTCCTCTAATTCAATTATTTGAGCATAAAAATTAAAGGTGTCAGTACATAAATCAAGGAACTGTTTGTTTTCAAGTGGGCTAGTTCCGAAAAATGCAGATTCACCAATTCTAAAATGATTTATATCTGCAGGAACAGTTCCCCTTTCAAGTAATGGAAGTGTAATAGAACTGCCTCCTGATATGAGCTCTAATTTTGTTCCATGCTTAGTTTCTATAAGTTCCTTATACAGATTCAGCTGCAATAGTTTGTCGTAAGTAGGTTCAACTCCATACATACAACCCAGATTGCTGCCCAGGCCAACAACATTGATGTTTTCTAAACTAAATACTTTTTCGTAAAACTCGAATAAGTCATCTCTGTTTACACCTTCTCTTAATTCACCAAGTTCTATCATTATTATCACTTTATGAATTTTATTTTGCTTTTTTGCGGCTTTATCAAGAGCTACTATTGTTCTGAACGAAGAATTAAGTGAGATATCTGCATATTTTACAACATCTTCTATATACGCCTTAGCAGGAGGCTTTATATAAATAGTTTCAAGGTCAGCATTGAGTTCTTTTAATCTTTTTATGCTGGAAAGACGTGAGTCACCAACTGAGTGTATATCCTTTATTATGTCAGGAGTAAGGACTTGTTTCATAAACTCCTTATCACCTGAAAAAACTTTTGTTATCAAACTCCATTTTATATCCCTTTCTTTAAGATATTTATTTAAAGTTTTAATATTCTTTCGTATTTCCGATATATTTATTTGTAATTCAGCCATGACTTATAATTTGCTTATATGTTTGTAAATAATGTATTTATTTATTTCTTTCATATCTCATTTCTGCATATTTATTGGCAAAACCAAGTCGCTCATAAAGGCGCTTTGCAGGATTGTCGTATTCTACATGAAGTTTTACATTCCCATCGGTTTCGGCAAATGCCCTTTCTATAATTTGCTTACCAAATCCTTTTCCTCTATAAGTGGCATCAACAGCAACATAAACTAATACCCAGTCGGGGATATAGTCACCCATGCCCGTTTTATTCATTATTAGTCCTCCTGCTAACTGATCATTATAAAAGGCAGCAAGAACAAATCCACCTTCAGATTTTTCTTTGGAAAAGGCGTAGTCTAAACACTTGTTAATATCCTTTTTAGGGTCACCAAAGCGCTCTAAATGAGTAAATAAAAAGTCTACAAACTCACCTCTTGTAATATTATCAAATTCACTTTCTCTATTAATTTTCTTGATTTCTAACATATTATAATTTTAAAAATTTAGTTGTTTATATATTTTAAAAAACATATTTGCCCCTGTTTCAATAATCTCATCGGGAAAGTTATAATCCGAGTTATGCAAGGCTGGTTGCTTTAAACCAGAACCAAGTCCGAAAAATCCACAATTGTATTTTTGTGAATAATAGCCAAAATCTTCTGACCATCTAAAAGGTTCTTCAATATGTTCTACATTAAATTCGTTTTGGTTGGCAGCATTTAATATCAATGAGTTACAATGCTTATTATTCACTGTTGCCGGGAATACTTCATCATATTCCATTTTCAGTTTAAGATTTTCTTCCTTACAAACATTAGTTATAATCTCTTCAACTTTTTCTGTAAGTAATTCAATATCACTATTTTCAAATGACCTTAAGGTTATTCCCATTTCTGCCTTACCGGCAGATGTGCCGAAGGAAATTTCTCCTAATCTGATATAAATAAATGTAAGCAGAGTAAGATCAGTAAATAACTCCTTTTTACTTATAAGTTGGTTTAACTTCTTAATTATTTTAGATACTGCCAATGCAGGATTAACACCTTTTTCAGGTTCAGCAGCGTGTGAGGTTTCACCTTCCAAATGAATTGTCATTCCTTTGGATGCTGCGGAAAAACTATTTTCTTTTATAATAATCTTATGTAATTCCTTTCCGGGAACATTATGTAAACCAAAAATATAATCAGGTTTGAGAGTTTTAAAATCAGGGTTGTTTACAATATCTCTGGCTCCTTGCTCAACTTCTTCAGCAGCCTGAAATAATAATGCGACTTTCCCTTTCTTTGGCCTGTCTTCTGCAATCTTTTGTGCTAAGGCAGAAATTATTGCCATATGACCATCATGACCACATGAATGAGCCACATTTTTATGTATTGATGAATAATCTAGGTAAGTATTTTCCGAAATGGGTAAAGCATCTAGTTCGGAACGAAAAATAGTTATATTCCCTTCTGTTTTGCTATCAAAGATGAATAATTTGCTTGTATTTCCTAAGGATAATTCCTTATCAGGTTTCAGGTTCTTAAAGAATTCACTTATCCTCTTGGAAGTTTCGTATTCATTATTTGAAACTTCGGGATGTTTGTGTAAATCGTGTCTTAAGTTTATTATTTCTTTATTCATGAAAATAATAATATTTTAAGCACTCTTAAAACATCGCAACAATTGTTATATGTAAGTTGTTTCTTTTTAAACATTAATGTTCAAGATGCAGTTTTTATTGTTTAATTATTTTAGTAAAACTAAATTTTCGACCATTAAAACGCTATGAACTAATTCATTAATTTATTAATCCTAATTAAATTACTTTAAAAAAACTCCAAATTCATAAAATAAATATTATGATATAAGGTGTTATAACGCAAATTCATTTTAACTAAATACTTTGCTTTGCAAAAGTACAAAATCTGTAGAAATGAGTCTTAAATAAAGTTAATGTGAATTTTGGAGAATTGTTAATTCAGGATTTTTCAAGAGTTAAAGTATATTGCTAAAGATCCTTTGATAACCATATATCGCAACCATTATGACCTGAGTTACCCAAAGGTTTGTCAATTATTTTGAAATTGAGTTTTTCATAAATACTAAGTGCTTTGGAAAAGTGATCTACAGTTTCGATATACATTAAACTATAGCCAAAATCTTCTGCCGATTTAATACATTTTTCAATAAGTTTTCTGCCTATTCCTTTTCCTCTGATTTTAGAAGAAACATAATACTTTACAAGTTCTACCTGATTTTCCTCCAGACCTTCGGTGGGATAGATGCCACAACAGCCAAGTGCTTTATTGTCATATTCAGCCACCCATAATACGGACTTCTCATTATTAAAAAGTTCAAATAAATTATCGGTTGTTGGATCTGAATATACTGTGCCAATTTTAGGAGCATCAAATTCTATAAAAACATCTCTGATCATTTTAGCCAGATCAGCATTATCTTCTGCTTTAACTGGTCTGAAAATAGCAGTATTTTCATTATATTTCATTCGTAAGGGATTTAGTTTTCTTAAGTGCCATTGTGAAAATCAGGGCTAATATTGAACTCAAGACAACGCTTAAATAGATATTTTGGAAAGCGCCGAGAGAAGGATATTCACCTACATTAGATGAGGCGAGAAAACTTCCTGCCAAAGCACTTCCAACCATAATGCCAAAACTACTTACAAGGCTTACCAGTCCCTGGGCAGAAGATTTTTCTTTTTCATTGGTTTCATGTAAAACAATATATCTGATGGGAGCACCCGACATTGCGCTTAGTCCTAATCCAAGAATTACCTGATATACAATAAATTCCATCATAGTATTAGCCGACATCATTAAGGCAGCACCTATTGTAGTTACTATTGCGCCAAAAATCAAAACCACTTTAGGACCTATTTTATCTACCAGCATTCCGGCCGGCTGTGTAAACAAAAACATTGTTATTGCAGTTGTTATTATTAGTGTTCCAGCGGGTCCTGCCTTAATATTTAGAGCCACCATAGCATAGAAGGGGAGGAAAGCCAGTCCGGCTTCGGTCATACCTCTTGCAAATGATAGCATTAACGCAATATTTAATTCTCTTTTATTAAAAATATGGGTGGCAATTATTGGTGCTTTAGGTCTTTTCTCATACTCAAAGAAAACAATAAAAGCCATTATACTTATCATGAAGTAATACTTTTCGTTGGTATTCAGAATGCCTGATATCAAATTATTCCCATCCAGGTTGTTTAAAGCGTAGGTTAAAGTTAATAATGCTATTCCCAGTATTATCATACCTATCCAGTCGAAAGGATGATTATGTACCGCTTTCGATTTGGGAAGGAATTTCCATATGAAGAAAATAACAACAAATGACAGGAAAAAACTAACATAAAAAATTGATGTCCAGCCAAACCATTGCGTTAGCCAGCCTCCAATTAATGGACCAATAATAGCAGCTACACCCCATACCATGCCAATGAATCCCAAAGCCATTCCCCGTCTGGCTTTTGGAAATACCTCACCAATTACAGTGCTTGCTATTGGAAATAAGCCTCCGGCCCCAAGAGCTTGAATGCCCCTTGCAATTAAAAGATGTGATAAATCTTGTGAAAAAACAGCAAATAGTGAACCCAGACCAAACAGACTAATATTTATTAAAATTGTGTTTTTTCTTCCGTACTTGTCAGATATAGAACTCATTAGAGGTACAGCAAGGACGTAAACCAATGTATAAAGAGTAATTATCCAACTTAAATACGAAGCCTCAATATTAAGTTCCTTAGCAATATTAGAAAATGCTGGAGAAACTATTGAAATATCCAGTGCGCCAAGAAATACACCCAGCATTAAAGAGGCCAGAATCAACCAATTTTGCTTGCTTATCTGCTCACTGGATGAAGTTTTTGAATTATTTTTTGTCAACTTTTGTTTTTTAATTGAATTTACTAAAGTATTTTAAATTCCATTATCGATAGCAAAATAACTAAATATAACTTTTAATTTCAAATCAATTTTTATTGAAGAAATTAAAACCAAGCAATAACAAACCTATAATTCAGTATTTAATTATATACTAATAATACATTAGTTGTATTTATAAATTACGTTTAGTAAATCTGTTCTGTTAATTGGTTTTGACAGATAGTCGGAGCAACCTGCTTTTGTGGCTTTTTCCCGGTCTCCAACAAGTGCATGTGCTGTTTGAGCAATTATTGGAATTTTTGAATTTGTTTTTCTAATTTCCAATGTAGCGTCAATGCCATTCATAACAGGCATTCTTATGTCCATTAGTATTAAATCAATATCTTTCTTCTTCCTAAGGATGCTTATTACTTCTTTTCCGTTTAATGCGCGAATTAAATTGAAATTTTCTGAAACTAAAATCATATGTAATAACTCGTAACTTACATCATCATCTTCTGCAACAAGAATATTTAACGTTTTCGGGTTAGGAATATATTCATTATCTTTCTGATTTTCTTCAAGCATCGTCCCATTTGCTTTTTTTAATTCCATAGTAAAATGAAAAGTACTGCCTTTATCTGGAACTGATTCCATCCAAATTTCACCGCCTAGCATTTCTACGTATGATTTAGTTATGGTCAAACCCAGACCTGAACCCTCATGAGCTTGTGTGTTTTCTAAGTCAGCCTGTACAAATCTCTCAAATACTGCCTTTTGCCTCGAAATTGGAATTCCAATTCCAGTATCTTTTACGCTAAAATGAAGTTTATTTTCTTCTTTAGAACAACTTATTTCTATTTTACCCTTTAGAGTATATTTTATAGCATTTTTTATAAGGTTAGTTATAATAGAAGTGAATTTGTTTTCATCTGTTAAAATGTTAATTTCAGATTTATGCAGTTTACAATCGTAAAGTATGTTTATACCTTTTTGTCTTGCTTCAGGTATAAAAAATTCAATGAGGCCCTCTAAATGATTCTTTATATTTATTTCAGAAATATGCAAACTCACCTCTTTTGATTCAATACGCGAAATCTCAATAATATCATTTACGGTATTTAGCATCCTTTGGCCACTCTTCTGAATAATACTTACATATTTTGCCTGTATATCATTTTTAAGATCCGGCTTATTAAGCAGGTTAGTAAAACCAAGTATGCCATTCATTGGTGTGCGTATCTCATGACTCATATTAGCAAGGAATGCAGATTTTAGTCTGTCACTTTCTTCGGCTTTTACTTTTGCTAATTGCAACTCATATTCGTTTAATTTTTGCTTTGTAATATCTTGTGTAAAACCAATTGCCTTGATAGCATTACCGTTTTCGTCTACTTCAAATTCTGCTTTCTGCTTCACCCACTTTGCTTTTCCATCCACTAATAAACGATGCTCGATGTTAAAGGTTTTGTTTTTTATTGCTTTACTCCACTTAGAAGAAACAAAATCTTTGTCCTCTGGGTGAACGCATTTTAAAAACAAATCAAAATTCATGGTTTTTCCTTGAGGTACACCAAATATCTTATATGTTTCTTCAGTCCAAATAATATGGTTTGTTAATATATCTGTTTCCCAGGACCCTATTTTTCCTATCTCCTGAGCCTTACTCAAATAATATTGGTTTTTAACTAATTTTTCTATAGCCAGGTTTTTTTCAGTAACATCCTGAAAAACGCAATAAGTCTGTTTAAAACTACCATCAGGATGGTACCCTATACAACCTTCGAATGATATATCAATATAATGTCCTTTTTTATGCTTAATCTTGAAGCCTACATTACTTACATAACCACGCTTTTTGAATTTTGGAAAGTTTTCTTCAAAATGTTCTTTCCAATCAGGATGCAGAAAATTTTTATAATATTTTCCAATCACCTCTTCTCTTTTGTATCCTAGTGTGGAAAGCCAGGTGGGATTAACGTCTAGAAATCGGCCATCCACGTCTAAAGACTGATATGAAAGAGGAGCGTTTTCATAAAGGGCTTTGTATTTTTCTTCATTCTCTATTGCTTTTTCTTTTGCTTTGCTCAATTCATTAATGAATTTCAAACGTTCACTAATATCTCTTATTACCCCTAAGTTACCTATCCACTTTCCCTTACTATCATATAATTTGGAGGCGAAAGTTTCACCTGGGAATATTTCACCATCTTTTTTCTTATACGACTTTATATAAAAATTTTTAATAACTTCAGGTGAATCTTGGCTGATCAACTCCCCAATTTCATTATAGATATTCTCAGATTCGTAAATCACCATTGTTTTTTCACCAATTAATTCATCTTCTGAATATCCCGTAAGTTTACTTAATCCTTTATTAATGAATTTAATCTTTCTATCTTCGTCTGTAATAATTATTCCGTCAGTTATGGTATTAAATATTTTTTCGAGAAGATGTTCTTGGTATTTCGATTTTATTTCATAGGTTTTTAAATCTGTAATATCTTGGACAATACCGTAGAGTTCGGTTTTATCATTATTTAAAAAGCCTTTCGACCTTAACCAAACTGTATTGCCCTTGTCGTTGACTATCCTATACTGAATATCATATGGAATTTCTTCATTAATTAACTTTTTTACAGCAGTATCGAAATACTCCCAATCTTACGGATGTACAAGTTTTTTTTGATTTTCGTAGGTTGGTTCACCCTTTTCTACTGGAATATTATACATTTTAAAGACTTCATCTGTCCAGGTAGGCGTTTGATTTTTGATATCAAATGACCAATAACCCAATTTAGCTATGTTCTGAGCCAAAATTAAATCCGTATTTGTGTTTATTAGTTGTTGCTCGCTCGCTCTTAATTGTTGGTTAATAGTTTTAATATGCTCATCGTTTGCTAATAATTCTTCATTAGAAGCTCTTAGTTGCTGCTCATTTGCACTTAACTGCTGGTTAGCGGCTCTAAGCTGTTGTTCATTTGCACTTAGCTGTTGATTTAATGCTTTAAGTTCTTCCTCGTTTTCTTTTAAATTTGTGATGTCGTGAAATGCTCCAGCAATATTGATAATTTCTCCATTAATAATAGTCGGCTCCGCAACAGCCCGAACCCATTTTTTATTACCCTTTAGAGTGGTTACCCTCCAAACCTGATTATAAGGTCTTCCTTCGGTAATTGCTGCTTCTATAGCTTTATTAGCTTGTGGTCGAAATTCTTCATCTATAAAATCAATCCCTTTCGGTACTTCAGGTGCTTTATCAAAATTATCATATTCTAAAATTCTGAATATTTCCTCTGACCATATTTGTTTTAGTGTTTTAGGGTCAAATTGCCATCCTCCAACCTTGCCTATTTTTTCAGTATTTTTAAGTAAACGGTTTGTGTTATTAAGTTTTTCTTCAAGTTTTTTTCTTTCCGTTATGTCTTGAAATGTACCATAAACCTTTATGATTTTACCGTTTTCATGGAAGGCAGAGCCTAGGGCATGGACATTTTTTAAATTCCCTTTAGAGCTTACTATTTCTAATTCTAAATCGAATGGTGTACCATCATTAATAGTATTATTAACAGCATTACTTATGATTTTTTTATTTGTTTCACCATAATAAAAATCAATAGCTTTTTCCAATGTGGGCTGGTAATTAGGGTCAACTTCATGAATTCTTTTTGTTTCATCAGTCCAACTTAAAAAGTTTGTTTTTAGGTTTAACTCCCATCCTCCAACTTTTGCTATGCGTTCAGTTGCTGAAAGCAAGTCATTGGCAGATTTGTATTTTTTTTCTAATGTTCTGAAATAATCTTCTTTTTTTTTAAATTCCTTAATTTTATTTTGAAGATTAGAAATTCTATCCAAATACTCTTTCTCTTTATTCATAATTATTATTCTTTTTACTCATACTCAATAATAATTTTAAACTTGAATTATCGATGGTATAATAAACATCTCAATTATAGGAGTTCAATTGCATTGACCTTCTCAATTTACCACCAACACTTTTAGCAGAAATAATGAAGTTGTTTATTGATATTTCTTCTATTACTGATTTGATAATCCTATCGCAGAGTATATCATCTTTTTTGCATAATACATTAGCACCACCAACCATACAACAAACTAAGTTTTCAAATTTTGAAGACTTACCTACAAAATGATTATGCAAAGTTTTGATAGCGTCAGAAGCATATTTATTTAAAGAATTATAGGGTTTTTCTTGCGATTTACCAGGCAGCATTATATGTGCCATTGCTCCATTATGATTCTCCTGGTCAAAAACTGTTACTACTATACACGATCCTATAGCTCCTGAATTAAGAATAATATTTTCTCCACCATATGCTATTGCACCGGTATTAACGTAAATCGTTTCCTTCATATGTGTGCTCTAAAAGTTTATCAGTATCAGCGGTCGTTACTAATAACTTTCATAACTTGTAAATATAGTTAATTATTGGTTATAAAAACCTGAGAGATAATTAATTAATTAACTACTTAAAATAAAGAATAAATTTATATGATAAAGTGGAAACGATTTTAGCATTTCCTGCAATCCAGTAGAGTAGTTGATTTTTCTAATTGTAATGTACTATGATGAATATTATACTTATTGAGGATTATTTCATTAACCTCTTTGAGTACCCTATCCGTATTACCAGAATTAACTAATAAATGTGCCGACAGGGCGACTTCGGTTGTGCTCATAGCCCATATATGCAAGTCGTGAATACTTTCAATATCTTCATGTTCAAGCAAACTCTTTTCCACAGAATCGACATCAATATCTTTAGGGACAGCATCAAGTGCTAAACTCAATGACTCAATAAATAATTTCCATGTACCCCAAACAATAATTATTATTATAATAAAACTCATTATGGGGTCTATCCAGTAAAAACCTGTTCTCATAATCAATAGTCCGGAAATAACTACTCCGGCTGAAACAGCAGCATCAGCAGCCATATGTAAAAATGCACCTTTTATGTTTAAATCATGCTTCTGGCCCCGCATAAACATAAGCGCTGTAATAGTATTTATTAAAACACCGATACCTGCTACAACCATAATTTGATTGCCAGCAACTGGTTGCGGGTTTTGTAGTTTACCTATGGCGTCCCATGCTATAAAAACAACAGCTAGGAAGAGGAGAAGTGCATTTAAAACCGAAATAAGGATAGTAGTTTTTTTATATCCATAGGTATATTTTCCTCCGGGTTTTTTTGATGCGAGCCAGATTGCAATCCATGCGAATACTAAACTAAGAACATCACTAAGATTATGACCTGCATCTGCTATCAAGGCTGAGGAGTTGGCGATTAAGCCATAAAAAACCTCAATTATAACAAAAGCAGTGTTTAAAATAATTCCAATAGCAAATGCTTTGGAATAATTAGCATTATGTGAGTGATTGTGACCCATAAGGGGTCAAAATTAAACAAATTAGTATTAATGCTTGAGAATAGGAATTAATGTTATTTATACATTTAAAGCTTTCCTTGCCTGTAAAATGTATTTGGCCCTTTCTAGAGGACTTATTCCCCTATAATCAGTCGTAACTATGTTATTAGATTTACGATACTCAGCAAGGCGTGCTCTGTATTTTGCCTTACCTGAACATAATGAGGCCAGTTTTACAGAAAAATCTAAGGATGTGGCAAGTGGAACATGTCCTAAAAGTTTCAATTTGGATCCAATTATGCTATGAGATTGTATCTCAGCACCAATTTTTGTAAGAGCAGAAGAAATTTTACCAAGATATTCTTCCGGAGCTTTTATGCTAAATTCCATTATTGGTTCAAGGAGGTCAGTCCCTAATTCATTTAGTCCTTTCATAATAGCCATTGGAGTTGCAACGGCAAAGTCTCCTGCACGTGAATGTACATTATGATGTTCTCCGTTAACCAATGTGATTTTTAAGTCGGTTACTTCCCAACCTTTTATGCCTTGTTGTAGAGCTTTAGGTAATGTACGTTCAATTTCCTTTTGGTATCTTGACTCTATCTGGTTTACCCCAACTTCAGAACTATAGATAAAGCCACTTCCCGGCTCACCAGGCTCAATTTTAAATGAAACTACGGCCCAGCATGGTTTTGGCATAGTATATT
>PKTD01000225.1 GCA_002869315.1 Marinilabiliales bacterium
CATATATTTTAGATGATCAAGATATTCAATTATCTTTTTAGTCTCTTCTTTTACTTCTAATGCTTTATTATAATATTCTTCTGTTTTCTCTTTATTTTGATCGTATTGTACTTCGAATTCACGATATATTTGACCTACCTCTGAAATAATACCTTCGTTAGTACTCTCCATACTTTCATTTACAACTATGAAAGCGTTAAGAATATCCTTAGATACATTAAGGGCAAGTAGTGCTGTAAGCACCAAATACATCATGGCAATCATCTTTTGTCGTGGGGTTTCTTTATATCCTGCCATTTGTATTATTTTTTTTTATTTGTGGATAATTAATTGTTAAACAATAGTTCATTAAAGGCATATTAGCCGTTCATGTTCATAGCTGTAAGCATATTTCCATAAACTTTGTTTAACGATCCCATACGTTCTGACAATGTAGTCATCTGCTCTGAGAACTCAGAAGTAGATGCTGTTGAATTCTCAAGTTTACTTAAGAAGTCGTTCATTGTAGATTGCAATTTTTCTGAAGATTCAACTGCTTTATTAGTTCCTTGCAATTGTATTTCATAGATGGCATTCAATGCAGCCATATTTTCAGCGATTTTTCTTAATTGCTCATTATAAGCATCACCTTCTACTGCAGTAAAGTCAAGGGCTTCAACTGATTTAGAAAGTACTTCGGATGATCTCTTATAACTTTCAGCAAGGCTATTTGCAGAATCAGTAGCGCTTTTAACAGTTGTTGCAAACTCTTCAGTAGTATTCATATCACCTTTAAGAGTTTCTGCAGCCTGCGTATAAGCATTTGCCAATGAACTGGCGCCTTCAGTTACACTACCAAGACTTTCAGCATAAGTTGTTGTTGCTTCAGCATCTTTCTTAACCGACTCGTCGAAAGTTTTTGCACTTTCGCTAGCTGATTTAAGATTGGTTGTAAATGAATTAGTTGCTACAGCGGCATCTGTTAAGTCTGTTAACTGACTAGCATTGTCGGATAATTTTGACATTCCGAAACCCAGTCGCTCAATTGTCTTATTGTCAATTTGAGCTTTTTCAAGCATTTCATCAAGTCTTTCTGTTGGTGATTTACGTTTTACTTCCTGACCTTTAACTCCGTGATACATACCACCAAGTTCAGGATAAACTAAACTCCAGTCAGGTTCTACGTGTGGTGGCTCAAATGCTGAGAAGAAGAAAATAACAGCCTCAGTTAAAAGACCCACTGTAAGCAATTCATTTGCATAAGGCAAGTGAATAATCTTGAATAAAGCACCTACCAATACTATTGATGCACCCCATCCATATACTTTCGCCATAAAATTTCTATAGCCTCTTGTTCTTGTAAAATCAAATAATCCCATGATATATTTCTTTAAATAATTATTTTGGTTGTTAATAAAAAATATTAATTATAAACTCTCGATGCTTTGTTTGGATTATCACCTTTATTACGTCCTAAGTAAGGCTGGATAGTACGGAAACCCACATAGGATTTTGCAGTATCCTGATATTCATAAGCTCTGGTAGTAACTTGCAGATAATATGCAATATCTTTCCAAGAACCTCCACGAATAACTTTTCTTTTCATTACTGGTGGATCATCTTCCTTAGCAGTATAGGTATAATTAGGATTCATATCCCAGGCAAAGTTATAACTTGAAGGGTCAAATGCTGAATTTGTCCATTCTGCAACATTACCTGCCATATCATATAATCCCCAGTCGTTGGCTGGATAATGACCTACAATTGTAGTTCTTAGGTCGCCATCGGCTATATAATCACCACGAAGTGGTTTAAAGTTAGCGAGGAAACATCCCTTTTCTGTTCTTGTGTAAGGTCCTCCCCAAGGGTAAGGGTTAAGAGCATAACCACCTCTTGCTGCCCATTCCCATTCTGCTTCTGTAGGAAGGCGGAATTCGGCGTAAGACACTTCACCTTTCTTTGAGTTGAGATGTGCATTGAGGTATTCTGTTCTCCAAACACAGAAAGCTCTGGCTTGTTTCCAGTTAACACCTACAACAGGATAATGGTCGTAGGCAGGATGCCAGAAATATCTTTCTGTCATCGGGTCATTAAATGAATATGTATAGTCGTGTATCCATGCTAAAGTATCAGGATATACACCTATTGTTTCTTTTCTTACGTATACTGAACGGTCTCGTAAACCCTGAGGTCTGTTTGCCAGACCTGCGTTTCTGTAGTCAGCTTCTTCTGAGAAGTCTTTTGCAGCAGCTGCATGTAAGTCAACCCAGTAATACTCATACATTAACTTTCTGGTATCTACTTCTTTCCTGCGGAAATACCTTTCGTGCTCAGGCAGATATAATTCTTCAAGTACATCTCTTACATCTTGGTCCTCACTATTCCAGTCAACTTCTGTTTCCCAGTTCAAATATGGTGGGTCGTAAATTTCACCGGTTTTTTCATTTTCCTCGATGAGATACTCTTCAGGTCTAACATCTCCTAGCATTGTTCTTGCTATGGAGTCGCGTACCCAAAATACAAATTGTCTGTATTCATCATTTGTTATTTCTGTTTCATCCATAAAAAATGCTGAAACTGAAATGGTTTTTGGCTGAATC
>PKTD01000280.1 GCA_002869315.1 Marinilabiliales bacterium
AATCGAACCGCTGACCTTTTGACTGCCAGTCAAACGCTCTAGCCAACTGAGCTAATCCCCCGTGTTGGACGGCAAAAGTAAAAAAAAATGGTTTACTCCTAATAATCTTGCCTAATTTTTTCATCTTTGTTAATCAAATTGTTTTTGCATGAAACGACTTTTTATAGCCATTAAATTAAATCCTGATGAAAAATTTTTGGAGACTTATAATCTCCTTAAATCCAGTCTTAAACAAGATATAATTAATTGGGTGAAGCCGGAGATCATGCATCTTACTCTAAAATTTATGGGGCCTACTCCAACGGAAGACATACCTAAAATAAAAGCAATACTTTCCTATTTCTGTAAACAAAAAACCCCAATAAAGTTTGAATTTGATAAAACAGGAATTTTTGGTTCTTCTTATGATCCCCGGGTAATATGGTTTGGTATTTCAAAAAATGACGAAATAAAAGCCTTTGGGGAGGACTTACTTAATTTATTTCATGAAAGTGGCTTTAAAAGAGACCGACAAAATTTTGTTCCTCATCTTACTATCGGAAGGATAAAAAAAATTAAAAACAAAAAGTATTTCCAAAGCATTATAGATAAGGTAAAAGACAGGAAAATTCAATTGTTTAATGTGAATGAAATTATCCTTTATCAAAGTATTCTCAAACCCGATGGGCCAGTTTATGTTGAGTTGGGAAAATATGAATTGGTTTAATCGTTATTGGTTATTTATCATTTTTCACAATTTAATATTTGATTGTATAGAACTCTAATTGCCGCCTGCTTACTTGTAAAAAGTGAAATTGCCTAAATATCTCTGAAGTCTTTCTTTTTGTTAAGCTTCAAATCCTGTAATACAGATGCTTTCACATTAATTGAAAAGTTCCAACTTTGGCGTGGTCCGATTGGTATCCAACTGAAACGCATCTCCCAACAATGTAAATCACGATAAAGGTTAATGGAAGTATACGACAATTTATTATTAGTAAAATCCCATCCCGAACGCATGGTAAACTTCCACTTGGGTGTAATGTTTATTTGTCCGTTAAAACTCAAAGTTTGAACTATAGTCCTGTTGTTTTGACGCTCCAGAGCATCTAGATGACCACTTCTGAGATATTCTAGATAAGCCTCACTATCATTATATTGAGAAAGCCAGGTTATATAAGTAATGTCGTTTGTATAGGCAAAATTATAGGATAGATTGAGCGACCAGGGAATATTCCAGTCCACATAATTATCAGGATTATTTTCTATTTCTTCCCTCTCATCTTCAGAAATATTTTCAGGCTCCTTCTTTTCTTTTTTGAAATCTTTGTCTCCAAAATTCAGGTTAAAACTCAAATTCCAACTAGTATTATCCAATCTTAATATCCTTCGCCTCCTAGTCCATTCATATTCAGCAGTCCTGTTCCCACTATTATCCAAAGCATAGGGGTCCCAGATGGAACTATATTGCAGACTCATATTTTTCCACAATTTTGTACGACCACTCATGGTTATCATCGACATATTCATTGAATCTTTCGACAAATCATAACTGCCACTTATACTGAAGTTTTCTATTAGGGCAATTTTTTTCATTCCCGTAACAGTATCCTTGCGGGAGGGGACCTTAATTTCAAGGTTATTACCAAAACTAAAATTAATTCTACCCGACTTGTTTTGAGGTGGAGCGCCATATAATGAACCTTCAAAACGAGAATATTTTACCTCATTTCCAGCAGTATCTACATATGTATCATAGTACCCCCATTTTGATGCGCCAAAATCAGGTGTGTAAGAAAACCCAATACTTGGTGTAAACACATGTCTGATGGCCCTTAAAGGTCCTTTTTTAAAATTTAACATCCCATATACTTTGGTTGTTAAATTCGATGAAAAACTATAGTCTATAGCATTTTTAAAACCCGGAATAGTATCTGTTCTCACATAGCCTGTGAGAGTATCACCATTATAAATTATAGTCTCATCTGTCCAGTATCTTCTTATGCTGGAACTATACATACGATCGGTTAAACTTATGGATGTATTGAGATTAAAATACTTCATAACTTTCAATGGCAAACTAATTGGCACTTTGTGCACCATACCGTTTTGTAAATTGCTTTTAAGAGCCGTTGTATTAAATAACAATGAGTCGACAGTATTAACAGTATTTTTTGCGTTCATATTATATGAAATGCTCAAATCTTCATAAAACCTCTTCTTTCCCCCTTCCCTCTTCAGGGGATAAAATCTATTTACAGCGAAAGTTAATTCCGGTAATGTAACCTGAACAGCATGGGTTTTAGTATTCTGCCTGTGACTCATGTTTGCAGTTAGGAAATATTTATTTGCCCAGTTAGTTTGATAAGCAACACTCGATTGAAATTCATTTGATAGATAGTCGTTAACATCAACAACATTATACTTCACAAAGTTAGAGCTTACGATGTTCACATTAGCAGTAAATGTGCTTCGTGGTCTGGCCTTTGGATCCTGACGATGAGTCCATTTTACCCGGAAATCAGTTGATTTTGAATAATCAGGAGCCCCTTTTATACCCACAACATTAATTGCATAACCACCATCGAAAGAACCACTGTACTTATATCTTTTTTTATACCTTACTCTTGGATTAACAGCCCAACTACCTCTGGAATAAATATCACCGGTAATCTGAAAATCGAGATATTCACTAATACCAAAGTAATATCCGCCACCTTCAAGAAAGAAACCACGGTTTCTGGATTCTCCATAAGTAGGTACTATGATTCCCGACTTCCTTCCCATTTTATTGGGAAAATACCCGAATGGCAGTCCCAAGGGGGTTGGCATACCCTCAATTTGCATATAAGCCGGACCAGTTATAATCTTGCTATCCGGAATTACTTTTGCCTTATTAAACCTAAATGCAAAATGCGGATGTTCATCTAAATTACAAGTTGTGTATTCTCCCTTATATACATTGATGGAATTATCTTCCATTTTCTTAACCTTCTGCCCATGCAAAAAACCGGCATCATCTTCAGTTATAACTTTGCTGATAATTCCTTTTTTTGTATCGAAATTATAAGTCATCTCCTGGGCTTTAAATGTCTGTCCTCCTTCAGTAAACTCAGGAACTCCCTTTACTTTTCCAGTGGAATCTTCAACCCCTTTTGCAAACACCTGATTAGTATTAAAATCTATTTCTATATATTCGGCTTTAAGACTGATATCCTGATAGTTAATTACAGCATCTCCATACATATAAACTTTACGGTTTCTGATATCCTGCACAATTGAATCTACTGCAGTACGCTCTACCATGGCATCCAGTTGTCCTTTTTTCTCTTTTGTAGATAGGCTGTCTCTTTTAGAGTTTAGGCTAATAGTAGTATCATTTAAGATAATTTCTGATGTATCCCTATTATTTAATCTCTCAATCAGATATATTGAATCTAATTGCTGCTGACTTAAATTTTTAGCAGTATCAGGAATATATTCCAGTTGATTTACAAAAGCAGTTTCCTTAAAATACAATGATTTAGCACTAGCATCGTTAATACTAAAACTATTAAATAATAACCAATAGCATGTTAATAAAATACCAGCTGTTACTCGATTTTGCAAAATGCTTTAACTACTTTTGTTTACAATGAAAAATGATAATATTTGCTGCAAATATAATTCCAAAAATTAGATTATACTCTATGAAACGCATCTTACAATATAGTATTGTTTTAAGTATCTTTTTCCTGGCACCATTTAGCCTTTTTAGTCAGAATTCAGGTAAAATTAAAACAATTATTATTGATGCAGGTCATGGCGGTAAAGATCCCGGTGCTCTTGGCAAAAAAAGTAAAGAGAAAAACATTGCTCTTGCGGTAGCATTAAAAACAGGACATTATATTGAACAGAATTTAAAAGGAGTTAAAGTTATATATACCAGAAAGACAGACAAATTTGTGGAACTTCATCGTAGGGGTAAAATTGCAAACGAAGCCAAAGGTGATTTATTTATTTCCATACACTGTAATTCCAATAATTCACATAAGCCTTATGGGGCTGAAACCTATGCATTAGGAGTTGAGGAAAAACGTACAAAAAGAAATATGGAAGTTGCCATGACTGAAAATGCATCCATAATGCTGGAGGAAAACCAAGAGGATATTTATTCAGGTTTTAACCCCAATTCCGAGGAGTCGCTGATAAGTCTTACACTTTTTCAAAGTGAACATTTATTACAAAGCCTTGACCTGGCCAGCCGAATTCAAAAGCAATTCAAAACAAGGGTTGGAAGAAAGGACAGAGGAGTACATCAGGCAGGTTTTCTGGTGCTTTGGCGGACTGCCATGCCTTCTGTTTTGGTGGAGTTGGGGTATATAAGTAATCCCACCGAAGAGGCTTTTCTACTTTCGGAAAAAGGCCAAACATATATGGCCTCAGCCATTTACAGAGCAGTTAAAGAATACAAAAGAGATTATGAAAGTGAAAGTGGTGCCTACGACTATAGAAAAGAGGGTGTGGATAATGAGGAAGAAACTGCAAAAAATAAAAACGAACAAGAAATTAGTAAACAGGGAAAAGATAATACTTCTATTACTTTCAGAGTACAGTTTTATGTAACACCTAAGCAATTAAAAAAGGATGACAAGCGTTTTAAGTCGCTGAAAGACATCTATATGTACGAACATAATGGAATGTATAAATTTACTAGTGGCAAGTTTAATAGTCAGGATGAAGCCGAAGACTATAAAAAGACAGTTAGAAGCAAAGGGTTTACTGACGCTTTTACAGTTGCTTTTTTAGGGGATGAAAGGATTTCATTGTCGAAGGCAAAACAAATTCTTAACGAAAAATAACAATTATTTATAGTATTCTCTGCTTATATTAATTATTTTTGAAACTAATTGGATTTTTCCCTTAAAAGGGAATTTATAATTATTCAATAAACCATTTTTGTTATGACTACTTACAAAAAACTTTTCATAGGAATTACATTTATTGTAGCCATCGGCTTGTTTATCTGGGGTTATAATTTCCTAAAAGGAAAAGATATTTTTAATAAACAAACCATAGTATTTGCAGAATACGAGCAGGTAAGTGGTCTGGCTATTGCAAACCCTGTTTTAATAAACGGGTTTAAAGTTGGCCAGGTTAGCAATATGTATTTTAATCCAAATATGTCAGGAAATATTGTAGTGGAACTTACATTACAGAATAAGTTTCCGGTTCCAAAAAACACTTTGGCTAAAATATATAGTGCCGACCTAATGGGCTCCAAGGCCATTGAATTAAGACTGGGTAATTCTCCAGATATTATTGTTCCAGGTGACACCTTACCCACTTCCATTGAGGCCTCACTTATGGATGAGGTAAACGCTCAGGTACAGCCTATTAAGATGAAAGCCGAAAATCTACTTGCATCCATCGACTCACTAGTTGTTGCTTTTAGAACCGTTTTTAACGAAAATGCAAGAGATAATTTAAAGGAAAGTTTTAATAGTATTAAAAATACTTTTAACAACCTTGAAAGCACAACTTCTAATCTCGACTCTTTGGTAGTTACCGAAAGGTCTAATATATCTTCTATTTTACAAAATGTTGATTCCCTCACACATACATTAAGCAATAACAGAGAGGAAATTGCTGCCATCATTACTAACTTTAAAACTTTAAGTGATTCTCTCGCCAAAACTGATATACCTGGAACTTTAGGAAAAGCCGACTTAGCTATTGCCGAACTAAATGCCTTACTAACAAAAATAAATGAAGGACAGGGAACAGTAGGTATGTTGGTTCATAACGATAGTCTTTATATTGAACTGGATCGCTCGGCGGAAGAACTTAATTTATTACTCAAGGATATACGCGAGAATCCAAAGCGATATGTAAAATTCTCACTGTTTTAAACTGACCACTTTAAATTAATCCATTCTATTTATTCATTTGGTATTCTTTGAACTATAGTCGATGTTCAAAAGTGTTGCCATATTATTCAATAAACGCTTTTCGAATATCGAACACTGATTAACGAATTAAGAATTCCGAATCTCTATCACAAAGTGAACTAAAATTGGAGTAAAATAAATGGGGGTGAGTAATCTCTGAATCCTTGTTTATTGTTTTATTCATACAGGCTTTGCTGGTAAATTTGTGGACTGCACAAGGCCACAGTTTACTCAGAGACATTTTCTTCAATACTTCCCTCCTCATCTGGAAGAGCCTTTTGCGGAACTGTAAACACATCCTCTTTATTTAAAGGCCGTAAATCCTCAAACCATAAAAAGCCCTTAAGACGTTTCATTTCCTGAGTAACTTCATTTTCAGG
Organism: Marinilabiliales bacterium; assembly: GCA_002869315.1. Taxonomy (GTDB): domain Bacteria; phylum Bacteroidota; class Bacteroidia; order Bacteroidales; family F082; genus BM524. Next base: position 6,290 of record PKTD01000280.1, read on the forward strand.
ATGCATTTTCTCAATGGGTTGGAATTTATAATTAATTGTTTGTAATTCACTGTCTTTAAGCCGTATTACCATATTACTTGCTTCAGAAAAATCAACTCCAATAAGGTCTTTGTCTTCATCACGTATCCAGTATATGGTTTGGGCATTTCCATCCACAACTATTCTGACTAATTCATTATTCGAAAAATATCCAACCATATTTTTACCTTTTATCTGATTGAAATTTTCAATGGTATCGCGTGAAATAATAAAGGATGAATTAAACATAACCAAAGAATCGATACCACCGCCAGAGGTGATAACATTTATACTGTCGGCTGTCAATTGATTTTTTCCGGACCACAAAACAGGATCTATCAGAAACCTTATTGTGGAGTCGTTCATTGTATAAACCATTGAATCACATTTAGCCTGCAAATCGGTTTTAAACATACGAACTTTATAATATGCCATTAGTTTTTTGGCTTTGCGCTCCTTGTCGAAATTCATCCACAAAGTATCTCCATGAATATATAATGAGTCCTTATCACTATAAGAAATTGCCAATGCCCTATCAGTGATATAGGACAATCCTTTAGCATCCCATACTTCACCCTTTTTCCCTCTTATTATTACTTTGTGCAAGGTATCGTCTATCTGCACTCTGCCAAATGCCCTGCCATAAGAGGTATTATTATCATAGTATAAACTGTCGGCAGTTATGATTTGTTCAGCATTGCTTATGCGAGGCCTTTTAGTAAGTTTTGAAAAGTCGTTTTCAGTATCGTACATACCATCCTCACAATAAATTATACTCTCTTTTCCTCTGATAACAGTAGGTCCTCTAAAAAACGCAGTCTTTGATAAGGTATTATAAATCAATGTGTCGGAATAAGTTTCAGAATCGGGATTAAGCAATACCACATCCTTACGGAAATAAAAAGTTTTAATATTTGTATGATAATATCCTCTTGTACTGGTGAGAGTATTTTCTTCATTTACTATTTTTCCACCAGCGTCGTAAAAAGCCACATTGGTATTCCTGTTAAAAGTGAGATGATCAGTAGTTAACACTGTTTTTTTATCTACCAGTTTAACACTGTCATAGAGATTAGCAACACGATTATCACCTGTATAAATCATACGTTCTCCATAAACATCAACTGTATCGTTAACTTTTATGTGAACATGACCAAAAGCCTCAAAATTTCTGTTTACACTATTCAGGTAAGCGCTATCACAATAAAAAATTGTACTCTGATGACGAAGGACAACATTCCCTATAAGCCGTTCAATGTCCTTTCCAAGGCTTTCATCATATTCCTGCAAATCAGCTGCATCAACATAAACGCGGGGTTTTTGCTGGGAAAAAGCCGAAACAGCCAAAAGCAATAGAATGTAAAATATTGTTATTCTTCTTGTCATATCTTATCAAACGCAAAATTAACAAATAGATTATTAGTTTTTGGGAATGTGTTAATTTAATGGATAAGAACACAGATCCTGATTTTTATCAGGCAGTATTAGCAGATCTGCAAAGATTTTTATAATTAAATAATTCGCTATCAAAATATAAACAATTCAGAATCTATTACTGAACTATTATCTTATGTAAATATTTGTTAGTATCGGTAATAATTTCAAGCAAGTAAAGTCCATTATTCAATGATGTTAAATCCATTTTGCTATTGGCATGAGTATTAACAATCACTTCCTGACCAAGAGAGTTTAATAATCTGACAGATCGTGCCTTATGCCCTTCTACCGATTCTATGTTTAAGATGTTTTGTGCAGGATTTGGATATATAAGAAAATCTGATTTGTAATTTTTTTCTGATATATTTACGGTGCCATGATAGGCTGACATTGCATATTCGTAGTTGTCAACTTGCAGGTCGCTGAGGTAGCCCGGTACAATTGGGTTTGAAGTCAAAGAACCGTTTAATACATTTACAGATAGCAGTCTTGAGTTATTGTCATTGTCAGTATAATAGAGGATATAATTCTGACTCATTTGATGAAATACACTAGCCCCCTGAACAAAGTACTGAAGATCGTTAATCTCATAAATAGTGTCAACTATCATACCTGTTACAGGGTTGATTGACCCAATTGCATACCAATTGGCAGAATAATCTCTCATAAGACCATATATCAAATCATCCTCATTATTATACTCAAAGTTCATAAAGTCAAGACCATTTGGCAATGTCAGGGGAACAGTATAATTTGTGTCGCCTGTTCTTCTGTTAATGGCATATAGTTTACTCTCAAAATTGCTGGTTAATATGTTTGCATAATAAATACCATCATTTGATCCATAGGTTGTGGATCCTACTGGAAAAGCATTAGCCTCTGGCATCTTTTTTAATTCCAGGACATTGCCTGTCAACTGATCAATATTCAGAAATCTTAATGCATATTCTCCGTTCTCAACATTTATTGCATAACTACCCAAACCATAGAATTCAAGGGTTTGCATATCATACTCCAGATCGTTAATTGTTTCGCTTATGGGAGGCATAGCATACATTGAGTCATTGATAACTCCCCAACTGTTAAATCGAAATATCATGTTAGTGTCAACACCAATAAAGCTATAGGTTTGGTGATAACTATCAAATACAGATGTTCCAAATCCGTATGCACTTACTGGTTTTACCGAGTCAATAGTTATGATATTTCCTGAAACCGCATCAAGCTCTGCAAGTCTGACATAATCAAGGTTGGGGTTTGATGACGGCATAAGCCCATAAACATCTATAGATTGAGATAGTGCTATATTATAGATGAAAACAGAAATAATAGTTGCCAATAGTTTAATTTTCATTGCTTTCAGAATTTGTACAAAAATAAGATTATTTATAATTATTCAAAATAAGACAATAATATTAAGATAATATATGCAAAATCATGCTTTGGCATCTTAATAATAAATGTACTTTATACTTCATTTTCACTTACCACTTCAATATCTCCATTATTTTTAGGCATAAACTTTCTATTTATATTGAAATATTAACTTCCAATAAATCCTATTTACAACTCCTTTTTTGCACAATAATATTTAGAACCATTATAAGAATTAATTTACCAGCCCCACGATTCTTTTTTTTACATTTGGCCTTTATTTTTCAAAGGTTCAAATATGAGTTTCGACCCCAAATATAATTTCGAAAAAACCCAAAAGGAATCGGGCTGGATTCCACGCCAAAAGGCTAAGCAAGAAGATTACGACCGCATTGGATTTATGTCAGGTCTGGAAGTACATCAACAGTTGCTAACCGAAGAAAAAATGTTTTGCCACTGCCCTGCCGGACTTTATAATGAGCATGACGATTTTGATGCTGAGATAATCCGACATATGCGACCCACACTTAGTGAGTTAGGAGAATATGATGGTACAGCACTCATGGAATTTAAAACACGTAAGGAAATCATTTACCGCATAAAAAATGAAACTGCATGTACATATGAGGTTGACGATACTCCTCCTTTTCCAATGAACAGAGAAGCACTGGAAATTGCCATCGAAATTTCTTTGCTTTCGAAGTTAAACATAGTAGGAGAAGTTCATATTACCCGTAAACAATACCTCGACGGTAGTATCCCAACAGGATTTCAAAGAACAGCAATTATTGGTGTGGAAGGCGAACTTCAACTACCAAAGAAAAAGGTAAGACTCATACAGTTGAGTATAGAAGAGGATTCATGTCGCGAAATATCAGATATCGGCCACCGCCGTATTTATAAAACCGACCGACTGGGAATGCCATTAATAGAAACCGTTACTTATCCCGATTTTATTAATCCGGATGAAGTAAAAGAAGGCTGCGACTACATACGGTTTTTAAACAGGAGTACAGATAAGGTAAGAACCGGAATTGGTGCCGGACGTCAGGATGTAAATGTTAGCTGTAGAGGTGGCTCGAGGGTTGAGATAAAAGGAGTTGCCCATACTAAATGGATACCCGAACTAACTCATAATGAGGTGTTTCGCCAGTGGTCACTATTGCGCATGCGCGACTACCTTTTAAATAAAAATATCAATAAAAATAAATGGAAAATTCAAAGTTCGGAAATAAGTTCAGAGTTTCCATTTAAAAATGAACTTCTAAAAAATGCTTCCCTAAAGGGTTTAAAAATTATTGGCGTTAACCTTCCAGATTTTGAGGGTAGTTTATCGTGGTTCACACAACCAGGAAAATCATTTGCAAATGAAATTTCCGATCGATTGAAAGTTATTGCTTGTATTGAAAAGCCAAACAATATTCATTCAGAAGTTATTGATGATAGCCTCACTAACGACGACATGGATTTCATCAAAATGAATGTAAATGCAAAAGATGGCGATGCACAATTAGTTTTCTGGTGTGATGAAGAAGACATCAAAACTGCTTTGGAAACTATAGAAGAGAGATGTATTATGGCATTGGAAGGTATTCCTGAAGAAACCAGAAAATCTCTTAGCGATGGTACAACAATTTTTGAAAGAGTTCTTCCGGGTGCCGACAGGATGTATCCTGATACAGATTCAGCCCCTATTCCTTTGGAAGATGAATATATTAAATCGCTGGAGGAAAGAATTCCTGAAGACATAATTGACAGATATAACAAACTAAAATCATGGGGAGTTCCCGAAGATGTTTATACATTTATTTTCTCCAAAAACCTCTTCCCGCTTATGGAAGAAATTATTGAGAAGACGGGCATTGAAAAAGCATACCTTGGAACTTTTATTGGTCATAAACTAAAGTTTGAAGAAGGCCGTAAATATGCCGACAAAGAATTCAATTATAGGATTATCCTCAGGATGTTTGAATTTCTAAAAAAGGAAAAACTGGATTTCAAACTTGCTGAAAAAATGCTGCCACATTTAATAGAGCATCCTAAAATGGAGTTCGAATCGGTTATTGCAAGTATGAATTATAAGAAAATCCCTAAAGAAGAAATCCTTGCCAGAATACCAATTCTGAAAAAGAAATTTGCAGAAGGCAAGAAGGTAGTTGATGAAACCGCTCAGAAAAACTGGATAATGGGCGAACTGAAAAATCAGGCATTAGGAAATATTAATCTTCAGGAACTTAGTAAAGAAATTAGCAATGGATAAGGATATTTTTCAAGGATATAAAGGTGATGCACTGGAAGTGCTTAAGAAGTATCATGTAAGAGTTTGGGGTACAACAAAAGTTGAAACCACCAGAGGAACTTTTGAGGGCACAGTTTTACCACGTTCGGAGAATGATGACGACAAACATATAGTTGTAAAAATTATCACAGGATACAATATCGGTATCGACATAAGAACCATAAAATCTATGGTTGAAACCGGTTATAAAAAGGCAAACTATAAAATTCCTGAAAAGGAGTTTCCTTATACCAAAGGCCTTCCTAAGGTTAAACTTTTTGGAACAGGAGGAACTATTGCCTCTCGACTAGACTATCGTACAGGAGCTGTTATTCCTGCTTTCTCGCCCGGTGAACTTTATGGAGCTGTTCCTGAATTAGCCGACATTTGTAATCTGGATACCGAAAAGGTATTTGCTGTTTTTTCAGAAAATATGGGTCCTAAGCAGTATGTTGCTCTGGCCAAAGCCATAGGTAAAGAAATTGAAAAAGGCGTTGATGGTATTGTTATCGGTCATGGTACAGATACTCTCCATCATACCGGGGCTGCCCTTACTTTTATGTGTCAGGATCTGCCGGTACCGGTAGTTTTGGTGGGCTCTCAACGCTCATCTGACCGTCCCAGTTCCGATGCCGCCTTAAACCTTATGCATGCCATGCGAGCTGCGGGGCATTCCGACATTGCAGAAGTTCAGGTTTGTATGTTTGGCCCAACTTCTGATGAGTACGGATTACTACACAAAGGTACAAGAGTGAGAAAAATGCACTCCTCCTATCGCTCTACTTTCAGGACCATTGGCGATACTCCTTTGGCAAGAATTAACCGTCAGGAAGTTATTCCGATAAAGAAAGATTACAACAAAAGACGTAACGATAAAAATGTAAAAATCCTCCCATATTTCCACGATAAAGTAACTATGCTGTATTATTATCCGGGCATGTCACCCGACACTCTCGATGCGCTGGTAGACTGTGGTTATAAAGGAATAATTTTCGTTGGAACAGGTTTAGGTCATGTTAATAAGGAATTATATCCTGCCATAGAACGTGCTCAGGCCAAAGGAGTTCATATGTATATGACACTGCAGACTTTATGGGGTTATGTTCATATGTTTGTTTACGATACAGGCCGCGACATGATGGCCAAAGGAATTATTCCTGCCGGAAATATGTTGCCTGAAGTAGCATGGGTAAAACTCAGTTGGATTCTCGGCCAAACCGAAGACCCCGAGGAGGTAAAACGCATGATGCTCACTCCTATAAATGATGAAATTACATTAAGAGAACCTTATAATGGTTATTTGGTTTATCAGGGTGGAGTGCCTGAGGTTGAAGATTTTATAAAGAAGGTACATAAATAAAAAACAAAAAGAGCGATTTGCACACACCCATCGCCCTTTTTACAATAAAAGCATTATTGTTCCAATAATACTCAACCAAAATAATTCTAAATCATTAATTATTTATTCAGGAAAGCATCATACATCCAAACCAGTTTCTCCTGCTCTCTTATGTAATCGCTCATCAAACTATTAGTACCTTCATCATTTGCATCGGCCGATTCATCGAGTATCAATCGCTGTTTTCCAATTAGTAAACTTAAACTGTTTACTAAACTTTCAACATTTTGTTTTCCGTCAACTGTATTTTCCGCTTCTGCAATTTCTGAAGTTTTTAAGTAATCCGTAAAACTATGTGCAGGAGTATGACCTAATGTGAGTATGCGCTCAGATATCTCATCAATTTTTATGTTCAGGTCGTTGTATAACTCTTCAAATTTTATGTGCAATTCGAAAAATTTATCACCTCTTACATTCCAGTGAAATCCTCTTACATTAGTGTAAAATACCTGATAGTTTGCAAGTAAATCGTTTAAACTATTTGCTAATTTCTGTGATTTTATTTTATCAATTCCTATTCTATTCATGTCTTTATTTTTTTATGTGTTGTTTTAATTTTTTAGCAAAAATACTTCCAATAACAATATATGTCAAATCAATAATTTTTATATTTTTATAGTTTTTATCTATATTGTTATGATTAGTTTAATACAGTTGGAATATATAGTTGCTGTTGACACATACAGGCATTTTGCCACTGCAGCAGAAAAGTGCTTTGTAACACAACCTACGCTCAGCATGCAAATAATAAAGTTGGAAGAGCAATTGGATTTAAAGATATTCGATAGAAGCAAGCAGCCTGTAATACCAACAGTAACAGGAAAAAAGATAATTGAACAGGCACGCAAAATTTTAGATGAATCAAAACGCCTTGATCAGTTAATACAGGAAGAAAAAGATGATCTGTTTGGTGATTTCAGGGTTGGAGTGATCCCTACTATTTCACCTTATTTATTATACCGCTTTAGCGGGAAGTTTAAATCGGAAAACCCAAACTTACATCTGATTGTAAAAGAAATTATTACGGAAGACATAATCTATCAATTAAAGAATGACCTTATAGATGTAGGCATAGTTGTGAGCCCAATTAATGAAAATGGCATAACCGAATGGCCTATTTATTATGAGGAAATGCAAATTTATTCCAATAAAAATCATCGTTTGACATCCATGTCAAAAATAAAAACTAAGGACATTCACACCAATGATATCTGGCTTTTAAACGATGGTCATTGTTTTAGAAATCAGGTAGTTAATCTATGTAAAATAAATAAATCCGTAAATTCAGACCTCCCATTTGAGTTTGCCGGAGGAAATATCGAAACCTTATTAAAGATAATTGATAAAGAAGGTGGATATACTTTAATTCCGGAATTGGCATCCATGGAAATGAGTTCTTCAAAGAAAAAACAAGTCAGCAAATTTTCAAATATTACTCCTTTAAGAGAAGTATCATTAATATACACCAGAAAATACGAAAAGGCAAAGTTTATTGATCTTCTGGCAGAAGCCATAAAATCATCAATCCCAAAATCACTCCTCAATAAAAACAGAGGTACAATAGTGGAATGGAGATAGAGCTTATAAATGTATAGTGTAGAATGATTAATGTAGAGTTATCAATTGATATCAGGTTATCATTGTTATAGTTGTTGTCGTTGTTGTTATTGTTGTTATTGTTGGTGTGATTATTTAAAAATAACCTATCCTACCTTTACACCTTTCCAACCCCTCCACCCTTTCCAACTCATTTTAACATTTAATTTGACTTGCCCCAATTAAAAACCCTATCTTTGCCACACAGATGAAAAAAGGAAGTTTTATAGAGATTAATTTTCCAAATTGGAAGGAAGAAGTAAACAATGGCCTGATAATTCTTGACTTTTGGGCTGAATGGTGTAGTGCTTGCAGTGTACAAGACAAGTTTTACAAAGACCTACTTGCAAAATTTCCTGACAAACTTAAGGTTGGGAAAATAAATGTAAGCGATAATAGGGTACTCACAGAAAAATTCAGAGTAAAAAACATACCTTATTTAATACTGTTTAACAATGGTGAAGAAATTGCCCGAATGGAAGGTCTTGAAAGCACCAGTTATTTGGTAAGACTTATCGAAAAAGAATTGGAAACCTAGGCTAATAATTATCATTTTTATTTATGAACTTATATTTTTGGATCCCCATGGGGATATTAATGGTGGTATTTCTTTTTGCCTTTTATAAGAGGTATAAAATGATTAAGGAAATAAAGAACACTCCCGATAGTGACAAACTTAAAATTCTTAGAGACTCCAATTTTAAAAATACCATATCAAAAGGAGTCAGTCTGGTAGATTTTTGGGCCGAATGGTGCACCCCTTGCAAAATCCAGGGGCCAATTATCAATGAGGTGGCTGAAACAATTGGTGATGAGGCTAATATCTGTAAACTCGATGTGGATACTTATAAAAAAACTGCCTCTCAATACGGAATCAGAAGTATTCCAACAATCTTAATTTTCAAAGATGGCGAGCTTGCAAAGAAGTTTACTGGAGTAAAAAACAAAGGAGTTTTAATAAAAGCTGTTAAAGACTTGCTTTAAATTTTAATATTGCATAAGGAAATATTTTTTTAAAATTATATAAACTGGCAAATATATAATTGTAACTAATTAGGCCATTGAGAGTTAAGTCGAAACATAAAATATCAACAAATTATTGTTTACAAATTTGTTTAAACCAAATAATGTTTCTATTTTTGCAGCCCGATTTTTAGGGCTATTAAAATAACGGCTTAAGAAACATAAAGATATAATGAATACATTAAGTTATAAAACAGTAAGTGCTAATAAAAACACTGTAAATAAAGAGTGGCTTTTAATTGATGCTGAGAATGAAGTATTGGGTAGGCTGGCATCTGAGGTTGCTATGTTACTACGCGGTAAATACAAGCCAGAGTTTACTCCTCATGTAGATTGTGGTGATAATGTTGTAATTATCAATGCTGATAAGATCAGATTAACTGGTGACAAATGGGATGCTAAAGAGTATATCCGTCACAGTGGTTATCCTGGTGGACAGAGAAGTACAACTGCACGCGAATTAATGGCAAAAAAGCCAATTGCAATGGTAGAAAAAGCCATTAAAGGTATGTTACCAAAGAACAAATTAGGAGCCGACCTTTTCCGCAATCTTTATGTATATGCAGGAAGTGAGCACGAACAAACTGCTCAAAAACCGAAGAAAATAAATTTAAAATCAATCAGATAATTAACAAATGGAAGTTGTTAACACACTCGGTAGAAG
>PKTD01000022.1 GCA_002869315.1 Marinilabiliales bacterium
GGGATATATGATGCAATCAAGTGATGTTGCTGATACCCAGCATGAATTTAAAGATCGTTTGATTGAACTTATGGGAGAAGATAAAACTGATGAGTTTTTTGATGCTTGGCTAGCAAATCATGTTACTCGTGCAGATGTCGATTCTTTGGCTGCCTGGGGTTTTAATAGTATCAGACTACCAATGCATTATAATCTGTTTACACTGCCCATAGAAGAAGAGCCAGTATCTGGTCAAAACACATGGTTAAACAAGGGTTTTGATATGGTAGACAGTCTGCTTTATTGGTGTGAGTCTAATAATATTTATCTAATCTTGGATTTACATGCCGCACCAGGAGGACAAGGTGCAAATGCCGCGATCTCAGATTATGATCCATCAAAACCATCACTTTGGGAAAGTCCTCAAAACAGAGATAAAACCGTAGCGCTCTGGGCTATGCTTGCTAACAGATATAAAGATGAACCATGGATTGGTTGTTATGACCTGTTGAATGAAGTAAACTGGGATCTTCCTGGTAACACTATGCTAAGGTCACTTTATGTTGAAATTACAAATGCCATTAGGGCTGTTGATAATAATCATATAATAATTATTGAAGGAAACTGGTTTGCAAATGACTTTACAGGATTAACTCCTCCCTGGGACGACAATATGTTATATAGTTTTCATAAATATTGGAACTATAATGATCAGGAATCAGTCGATTGGATAATAAGTTTACGAGACCAGCATAATGTACCATTATGGATGGGTGAAGGTGGGGAAAATTCAAATGTTTGGTTCCATGATGCTATTTCAATTCTTGAAGAAAATGATATTGGATGGTCCTGGTGGCCTATGAAAAGAATAGAAACCATTGTTGGACCATATTCAATACCATTTACCAGCGGTTATAAAAATATCCTTAACTATTGGAGAAATCAGGCACCTAAACCAACAGTTGATGAAGCCTATGATGCCATGATGGAACTGGCACTTAATACAAATAGTGCTAACTGTCATTATCGTAAGGATGTTCATGATGCACAAATAAGACAAATACAAACTGACGAAATTATACCATTCAGGGAGAATAATATCCCAGGAATACTTTATATGCCTGACTATGATCTTGGGAAATTAAACCATGCCTATTACGATATTGATAATGTTAATTACTCACAATCAACGGGCTTCTTTGAAGCATGGAATTCAGGTTGGGAGTATAGAAATGATGGGGTTGATATTGAACCAAATAACGATCCAGTTAATAGTAATGGATTTCACATTGGTTTTATTGCTAAAGATGAATGGACAAACTATACAGTAAGTGTAAGTGAAACAGGATTGTATTCTGCCAGAGTAAGAGTAGCATCCACAGAAAGTGGAGGTAAATTCCATCTAGCAGTTGATGGGGAAGATGTAACTGAAACACAAACAGTGAGTTCTACAGGTTCATGGACAGGATTTCAGGATAAAATTATTACTGATATTGTACTTGAAGAGGGAGAACATATTATCACACTTTGGTTTGATGATAATAAAGCTTTTAACATAAGTAGTATTGAATTTACTAAAACAGGAGAAGTTGAAGATGTTTTATTCTTAGCACTTAATGGAAATACTGGTGATGATGAAAAATCAGTTGAGATTGCCCTAAATAAAAATATACAACCAGAATCAGTCAATCAGTCCATTGAGAATTTCTCCCTCATGGTAGGTGGAGAAGAAAGAACTATTAGCTCGGTAAGTGCTCATCCAAATAAGGACAGAACAATTATTATTGAAACAGAGGGTTTTCTGGTTTATACTGACCAAATAAAAGTTAGTTATGATGGAACTATTATCACTTCAGACTCAGGTAATATTCTGGAAACATTCTCAGATCTAACAATTAGAAACATTCTTACACCTAGATTTATACTGCCTAAAAAAATACAAGCAGAAGACTATTATTTTATGTCAGGATTTGGCTTGGAGGACTGCAGCGATATTGGTGGTGGTAAAAACATAGGGTACACTAATTCAGGTGATTATGCTGAATATCTGATATATAACAATGAAGAAAAGCAATATCAACTAAATCTGAGAGTTGCTGCACTTTATGGTTCGGCAAGTATTACTTTTTATTTGATTGACGAAAACAATAATGAAACAGAATTATGTCAGGTTAATACACCTACAACAGGTGGATGGCAAACATGGAAGACCATATCTTCATTTGTTACTGTTCCGGAAGGCGTATTTAAACTTAAAATGTATGTCAATTATGGTGAGTTTAATTTGAATTGGTTTGAATTTGATACTCCAAATGATATAGGAGAAGATGTTAATGGATTAAATTCGGGAGTTCTTGTTTATCCGAATCCAGTAAGAAATAATCAGTTATTCATTAAGCTCATAAATTCAGATAATACAGACATTCAAATAGATTTTTACAGCCCAACAGCTAAGCACATTTTAACTAAGACCTGCAAATTGAATAGTGGAACTGCAGATATAGATATTAGCAATATTCCCGAAGGCCTGGTTATAGTAAGAGTAAAGGCTTCGGAAAAGTCGTTTAATTTCAAACTTATCAAACAATAAATTATAATTCGATTTAATACTAATTTGAGTATGCATAAAACAATCAACTATTTATTATTTTTTAGTATTTTTTCTTCCCAAATATTAATGCATTCATGCGCTAATATTTCTAAAAAGGAAACTCCTGGTAACGAATTCAAATTGATTGCGAGAGAAGTAATTATTGAGGCAGAGGACTTTACTAAAGCTAGTGAAGAATATGAAATTATTGAATCAGACTCCTCTTTGTCATACGTTTATTGTGCAAATGGAGGATGGTTGGCTTTTGATGTAAACATAAAAATACCTGGTCGCTACAAAACATCAATAAGGGTTTCTGCTGCTGATGATGAAGTTGGTTACTTCTGGATGGAAGATTATTATGACAACAAAGACGATCGCACCTATAACATTAGTGGAACTTATATTCATAAGGGATCATCTGAGGAATTTGCTATTCTTCATAAAGATGGTAGTCCCTTAGACTCTGGAGTACATAAAATGAAATTCCATTTCAGTAATAATGTAAGAGTTGATTGGGTAAAATTTAACCTCATGAGAGAGCACGAAACAACACCTTTAACATTAAAACAAAATACAAATGGAAAAGATTGGGTTGTTGTTTGGTCTGATGAGTTTAACACACAAGAAATTGATACCACCAAATGGACCTATGATATTGGTAACTGGGGATGGGGAAATGGTGAGTTACAATATTATACTTCTAACAGAAAGCAAAACGCTCGTATTGAAAACGATAATCTTATAATCGAAGCCCGCAGAAATGACATGGGGCAGGAGTGGACATCAGCAAGGCTTACCACAAGAGGTAAAGTGAGTTTCACCTATGGCAAGATTGAATTCAGGGCGAAAGTGCCTCAATACAAAGGTAACTGGGCTGCCGGTTGGACATTAGGTGATGATTATGTTGATGAAATTTCATGGCCATATTGTGGTGAGATAGATATACTGGAAAGCGTTGGTTATGAAATGAATGACACTACCGGAACTGGTATTGCGCATGCCTCTGTACATTGTGGGGCTTATTATTTTAAACTTGGCAACCAACCAACGGGTGTTATTGAGGTTGAAAATATGAATACTGAATATCATACATATGCTGTGGAGTGGTTGCCGGATAAAATCTCAACTTATGTTGATGACAAACTTTATGCAAGTTATAATGATACTAGTACAGACCTTTCATGGCCATTCTCAAAACCTCAGAATATAATTTTAAACCTTGCTATGGGTGGTGGCTGGGGTGGCGAACTCGGAATTGCAGATGTTGATTCGCAAATAATGATTATTGATTATGTTAGGGTTTATGAACTTAAATAGTAAATATCTCAAATTCATAAGTAATGCTACACTTCTTAGTGTGGTGTTTTTATTATCTATAAACTCATGTTGCTTAGATACTGAAAGGGAAAATCTTATTGAAGTTCAGATTGAAGAACTTCTAAATAAAATGACTCTGGAAGAAAAAATCGGACAAATGAGTCAGGTTCGACATTTCTATGATATTGATGATGACAATGATATTGCAGAAAAACTAATTGGTTCTGTCATACATACTCAAGGACCTACACCAGGAGAAACTGCGAAACAATGGCAGGATAGGTTTATTCGCCTGCAAGAAAAAGCTCTTTCCACGCGACTGGGAATACCTTTGCTTTTAGGAGTTGATGCCATTCATGGCCAAAATACTTTTGATGGTGCTACAATTTTCCCTCATAATATTGGTATGGGAGCAACACGTAACAAAAAGCTTGTTGAAAAGGCTGCTGAAATAACTGCTCTGGAAATGAAGGCTACAGGTTTTAACTGGACTTTTTCTCCTTGTATAGCAATACCATATAATGAGAAGTGGGGTAGAGTTTATGAGGCTTTTTCAGAAAGTACTGAACTTACTCAGCAACTTGGTAAGGCCTCCATTCGAGGCTATCAGGGTTTCACAAAAAATAAATTTAATGTTATGGCAACCGCTAAGCATTTTATTGGTGATGGTTCAACAGAATATGGAACTGAGGGTGGGAATACAAGTTTAAGCATGCAAGAAGTGAGTGAGAGGCTGCTACCTCCATATCGAGATGCTGTAAAGGAGGGGGTAGGAGCAGTTATGGTTTCATTTAATTCAGTTGGCGGAAATACAATGCATGCTCATAAAGTATTAATAACTGATACATTAAAAAATAGTATTGGTTTCGATGGCTTGGTTGTTACTGACTGGAAAGGATATTCTAGATTTGGTAAAAATGATATTATTAATGCTGGTATTGATATGGTTATGGCAGTTGATGGTGATCTAGATGCGTTTCAGCAGGGATTAAAAAATGGCCTGGAGAATAAAGAAGTTGACCAGAGTCGTGATGATGATGCAGTGAGAATAATATTACGCCAAAAGTATCGTCTAGGCTTATTTGAAAATCCATTCCCAGATACAACATTGAGAGATACAATAGGATGTGAGTTGCACCGTGATTATGCGCGTCAGGCAGTACGCGAATCTCTGGTTCTCCTCAAAAATGAGAATAATGTATTGCCAATAAAAAAATCTACTAATAAGATAGTTGTGGTTGGAGAACATGCCAATAATGCTGGTCTGCAATCTGGCGGGTGGACAGTGGCCTGGCAAGGTGTACACGAAAATTATCTAGGTAGTACAACAATACTGCAGGGGATAGAAAATATTTCAGAGGGAGAAGTTGTTTATGATAAAGATGGTATTGGCAAACATTCGGATGCAGACATAGCTATAATTGTGGTTGGAGAATTGCCCTATGCAGAGTTCTTTGGTGATATTGGTGATGGAACAGGTACTCATAAGTTGACCCTTTCAGAGAAGCATCAGAATTATATCAACACATACCAAGATCTCGGACCAGAGATTATTGTAATTTTGATTTCCGGCAGACCATTGGTAACAACCAAAGAAATTAATGCAAGTGACGCTTTTGTTGTTGCATGGCTTCCTGGTTCTGAGGGTGATGGTATTGCAGAAGTATTGTTTGGAGATTATAACTTTACAGGAAAGTTGCCACATTCATGGCCTGCCTCAGAAAGAGATTATAATGGAAAATACGGGCCTAATTATTGGGGTAAAAAAATCGAACCATTATTTGAGTATGGTTATGGTTTAATTTACTAATTTTATAATATCATGAAAAAATTAATATTTATAACAGCAATACTGCTAATTTCAAATATGATTATAGCACAAGAAATAAATAAGGAAGATTTGAAAATAAAAGTTGATAAGTTGGTTTCAGAGTTAACACTTGAAGAAAAGGCCTCACTTTGTTCTGGACGTGATGACTGGAGTACTCAACCCATAGAGAGGCTTGATATCCCATGGTTGTGGTTGGCTGATGGTCCGCATGGATTGCGGCGCGCTCCTGCAACAAATAAACCGGGATATGGCGATCAGGAACCTGCCACTTGTTTTCCAACAGCCTCTGCATTAGCTGCTACCTGGGATCTTGATTTAGTATATGATGTTGGAGTGGCTCTTGGTGAAGAATGTCAGGCTCTTGGTGTAAATGTTTTACTTGGACCCGGAGTAAACATTAAGCGGTCTGTTTTGGGGGGTCGTAATTTTGAGTTCTTTTCAGAAGATCCTGTATTATCAGGTGAAATAGGGGCAGCCTATATCAATGGTGTTCAAAGTCAGGGTGTAGGAACATCCCTTAAGCATTATGTTGCAAATAATGTGGAAACTATGCGCATGTATATGAATTCGGATGTTGACACCAGAACCTTGAATGAAATTTACCTTACTCCTTTCGAAATAGCAGTAAAAAAATCCCAGCCATGGACAATAATGGCATGTTATAATAGGGTGCAGGGAATCTATGGGACGCAGTCGCCCTATTTGTTGAATGAGATATTAAAAAATCAATGGGGATTTGAAGGGATAGTTATTTCCGATTGGTTTGCAGTTGTAGATCGTGTTGAAGGAGTAAAATCTGGAATGCACATTGAAATGCCAGGTGTTAATACCGTTAACGACTCGTTGATTGTTGAGGCAGTGAAGAATGGTAGTCTGGATGAAAATGTCCTTGATGACCTCGTAAGAGAAATTCTAACAGTAGTATTGAGAGCAAAAGACCTTGAGAAAGAAAATGCAGATCAGAAGATTGAGGAACATCATGCATTTGCACGTAAAGTTTCCGCTGAGGCTGCAACACTGCTTAAAAATGAGAATAATGTACTTCCTATAACCAAAGATTATAAAACAATTGCAATAATTGGTGAGTTTGCCACCAACCCACGTTACCAGGGAAACGGCAGTTCTGAAGTTAAACCAACCAGGTTAGATAATGTATTAGATATAATTAAAAAAGAATACGGTAAAGGTGTAAAAATTACTTATTCACAAGCTTATAATCTTGCTGACGATAATGACTTCTCACTCATTGAAGAAGCAAAAGTTATTGCACAAAAAGCGGATATAGCATTACTTTTTACAGGATTACCGCTTCATTACGAGTCTGAAGGGATTGATAGAAAGCATATTAACTTGCCTGCTTCTCACAATAAATTAATTGAAGAGATTGCTGCTGTTCAGGAAAATACAGTTGTTGTACTAACAAATGGAAGTGCTGTAGCCATGCCATGGGTAGATAAGGTACCAGCCATACTTGAAACATGGTTGGGCGGGCAAGCAGGAGCAGGAGGAACAGCCGATGTTCTTTTTGGAAAAGTAGTTCCTTCTGGTAAACTTGCAGAAACATTCCCAGTTAAACTGGAAGATACTCCATCATATTTTAACTTTCCTGGGGAAGAAGGAAATGCTCTTTATGGCGAAAGGTTTTTTGTGGGTTATCGTTACTATGATGAAAAGAAAATTGAACCGCTTTTCCCATTTGGACATGGATTATCTTACACAACTTTTGAGTATAGTAATTTGAAATTTTCCAGTAATAATATCACTGATAAAGATGAGTTAACAGTAAAACTAGAACTGAAAAATACAGGAGAAATAAAAGCAAAAGAAGTTGTGCAACTTTATGTTACAGATACAGAGAGTTCGCTGATGCGCCCGAAAAAGGAGTTAAAGCATTTTACGAAAGTAGAATTGAAACCAGGACAAACTAAAGAAATAAACTTTGTATTATCTGCCCGCGACTTTTCTTATTTTGATTCCCATAGGAATATGTGGGTTGCCGAAAGTGGAGAGTTTGTTATATCTGTGGGCTCATCCTCAAGAGATATAAGATTGGCAGAATCTGTTGTGCTAAATTCAACTCAGCAAATACCTCTGTCATTTGATGAATATACTTTTTTCAGAGAATACTGGAATAATAAACAAGCCAGAGAATTACTCAAAAAACTTGTTCCAAAATGGATTAGTCAATTTGTTCCGGAAAATGGAAATATGGATGAGGCAATATTCCAAGATTTTTTTATAGATCATCCTATAATCAAATTTCCATATATTACTAATGGAGAAGTTACTTCAGAGCAAATTACTGAATTTGTGAAAAAATGTAATGAAATATCATACACACCTTAGATTCCATATCTTAAGAATTATAGTATGAAAAAATTATTATTACTTGCCTTTTTTGTTATTTCAAATCATGTTTTTTACGGTCAAATTGAAGAACTTGTTTGGGAAGATAATTTTAATAAGACTGAAATAGATCTGAATAATTGGAATATTGAAACAGGAACTGGAGTTAATGGTGATTTTGGAACAGGCCAGATTGACAGAGCAACAGATCGTCCGGAAAACCTTCGAATAGAGAGCAATGTTCCAGGTGCTGATGACGGTTGCCTGGTAATAACTACCCAAAAAGAATTTTACATCGATCGTCATTATACAAGTGCTAGGATAAATACAGCGGGCAAAGGCTCCTGGGGACCAGGGCATAGAATAGTTAGTAGGGCTTATCCCAGAGATGTTAAGTATATGGGACAGGGATTTGCCTTCTGGATGATGCCTGATGAAATTCCGGATGGCTGGGATTACATAATGTGGCCACAGGGAGGAGAAGTTGATATTATGGAATATGTTGGGTCAATTCCATATAATAATCTCGGAAGTGTACATTATGCGTGGTTTTGGGAAAACAATGAGTGGCAGAGCTGGAACCATGGTCATAAAGGTGCTTATTATAACTACGAAACAAAAGAGGTTCCAATACCATCAGACCCTGGATATGGAAATTATCCTCCACCTCCAGATAATCCTAATGCCGGCAGTTATGCCTTTCATGAATATGGAATCGACTGGTATAGCGACAGAATGGAGTTCTTTGTAGATAATAATGTTTATCATATACATTATCTGAATGATGGTGGTGGTTTTCAACAAGATGGAGAAGATGGATTCATGATTCAGAATATCGCTAGTAAAAGAATAGGAGTATCTGAATATTCAAATCATTTTCATGAGTGGTACCCCTTCGAACATCGTATGTATGTTATTCTTAGCGCTGGGGTTGGTGGTTCCAATTATACTTACGGAGGAAGTATAGTACCAGAGGCAGAATTCCCGTGTTCGGTTTTCATTGATTGGGTTAAAGTGTATAAGATACAAAATCCCTCAAGTATAAACAAAGACTCATTAAGTAAGCCTTTTAAAATTTACCCAAACCCGACAGATGAATATTTGAATATTGAACTTGATAATCTGAAAGATTATAACATAACTATTTATAATATTTCCGGAAAGGAAATGATAAAAAATATAAATGAATCTTTAATAGATATCTCCATGTTGGAGAAGGGTATATATCTAATATCAGTTAAAAATGATAATTTAAGCATCTCGAAAAGATTTGTAGTAAACTAAATAAGTGAATATGCAAAGAATCATTTTGATTTTATTATTGTCTGCTATTTTTTTCTCAGGATGTAGGAAAAGCGAAGACACAGTCCCTGAACCAGAAATGTCTATTTATAATTTCGTATTTAAGAAAGGCTATAATTTTGGATTAACACAAAACGTAATGCTTTCAGGTTCTAAAGATACTTTGTCTGGTTACATACCTTATGATGCAGATATTACAAATCTAGTAGCTTCATTTGAGTTTGTTGGTGCAGAGGTCAGAATAGGTGAAATAGTTCAAAGAAGCGGAATCTCAGTAAATAATTATAGTAAACTTGTAACCTATACGGTGATTGGGAATGATGGCAGTACTAAGGACTATTATATTAAATTAAAATGGTTCACTGGATTGCCTATTATTTATATAAATACTCTAAATGGAGTTGAAATATCCTCGAAGGAAGAATATGTTCCAGGCAATGCCAGTATTTTTGGTGGTACAAATTATGATGATGGGTCAGGAGAAATGAAAATTAGAGGAAGAGGACACTCAACCTGGGGAATTCATCCAAAGAAACCATATCAACTGAAGTTTGAAAATAAAACCGAAGTACTAGGCATGCCAAAAGATAAAAAGTGGATCTTCCTGGCAGAGCATTCTGATAAAACATTGCTCAGAAATAGTCTTGCATTCGAAATGGGGAATGTCAGCAATTTGGATTGGACACCACAAAGTGTTTTTACAGAAGTGTTTATTAATGATGAATATAATGGTACTTACAATGTGTGCCAGAAAGTAGAAGAAAGTTCTAATCGAGTAGATATTGGTGAAGAAGGATATCTTCTGGAAATAGACACTCCTGACCACCTCGACCCGGATGATATTTACTTTTACTCAACAAAATTTATGATTCAGGTAAAAGAGCCGGAGATTGCTTTCGAAAGTGCTGAATTTTATGAAATCAAAAACCATATAATTGGATTTGAAAGTGTACTATATTCAACTTTTTTTAAAAACCCGGAAACCGGATATAGGAAATATATCGATGTCAACAGTTTTGTCGACTGGTACCTCATAAATGAGATTGCAAAAAATCAAGATTCTAGGAGTTATTCAAGTATGTACTTCTCTTATGTACCTGGCGAAAAAATAAAAATGGGCCCCCTTTGGGATTTTGACCTTGGCTTTGGCAATGTTGATTATTCGGAATGTGAGTATCCTACTGGCTTTTGGGTAAAAGATCATGAATGGATTAAAAGACTATTTGAGGATCCATATTTTGTTAATAAGGTGAAAGAGAGGTTTGAATATTTTTACAACAACAAAAGTTATCTAATTGATTTCATTGATAAAAAAGCAGAGTATCTAAGTTTGGCACAGGAAGAAAATGATAAACGCTGGGATGTATTTGGGAATTACATATGGCCAAATCCGGTTGTTTACGATACACATCAGGAAGAAGTTAATCATTTGAAACAGTGGCTGGTAACCCGAATGGGATGGCTTAACAATGAATTTAAAGAAATGTAATTCATACCCATTAATTATCCAAGGGATATAAAGCAATTCTGCATAATGCTGCCTATTTAAAAGTGCTTTTTAGTATTAACTCATTTTATAGTTTATTTCCCCTATTGAGCATAAAAAAAGGTTGTGCACTAATAAAAGCGCACAACCTCTGTGAATTTAATTTCTAAATTAAATCAACTCACAATATACACTAATTAACGATAATTTTTGAGGCAAACTGTTCACCATTGTCTCCTGCGGCATGAATAAAATATGTGCCTTTATTTAGAGAACTAATATCGATTGATTGCTTAACAACCTCTGATTGATATACCAGGCTACCAGTTATTGAGTAGATTCTGATATTATGTAGTTTTGATGAATTTGTAATATTGATTACATCGCTTGCAGGGTTTGGATATACCTGAAGGGTTTTATATTCATTGTCGAATACACTTTCAGGATTCACAAACTCTATATCATCCCACAAGAAAGTCTGCTCACCAACATCTCCACCTGTTGCTCCAAAGTTGAAGAAAACAACTGTTTTATTATAAGCATTTGCAAGATCAAGAATACCTGCATAATCAAAATAAATCGTTTCCCATTCGTTGGCTACAGTAGTGTTTGAAGTAACTTCAACGAAAAGATCAGTATTGTCATGAACTTCTATTTTAAATAGAATTGGTATACCAGCCTCTGGAGATTTTACTCTCATTCTCATAGAAGTAAGTTCAGCGGTAAAAGGAATAGCAGGTACCAGACCTGTTGGTTCTGCTACCGTAGTTCCTGCCCATACTTCAGCAGCATCACCTCTTACAGTTTGGGCAACTTTATTTGAAGCATCATCCGGATCTTCAATAATTGAAGTTGTTGTTCCTCCAAAATCAGCAAACCTATAGTCCATATCTTCATCAAAAGTAACTGGTAGTGTAATATCCTCGTCTGGTGGTGGAGGAGTTCCAGCATTTGTTGTAAGAATATACTGCCAGTATCCACTTCCAATATTGATTAATACAGTCATGGTATCATTAGTTGCATTGAATTCAACCATATACGTAATTGATGCAGGTGGCTCAGTACCTTCGGTTGTGAGTTCGCCGCCATTGAATACTTTAGCTAAGCCTAAGTATGCACCAACACCGTTTAGTGTTAGTGTACCTGCTCCTGCATCATAAGCCCAGGTTGCAGCATTAGATCCATCATGAGGAGCTACTGGTGTTCCGCAGGATTCAGGATCCATGCCCTGCCATGGCTCTATCCATGATTCATCCTGTAATACATTATTGAATGTACCATCCGCGTTAAAAACGTATTCATCATCAAAATAACACGCTCTTGTAACCACGTCACCTGCGCTGTTTGTCCACCAAATCCAGTTGTCAACTTCTGGTCCAACAGCTAAAGCAGCAGCTTGAGGTGATAATTTCCATGTTGTTCCTTCCAACTGAGCAAATGATGTTGTTACAGCAAGAAGTAAAATAATAGTAAATAATTTTTTCATGCTAAATGTTTTAATTAATAATCTTTTTAATGTAATATTTTGTCTAAATTAATAAAAAAATAATCCCGGATGAAATACTCCATCCGGGATATAAGTCTTTATACTACTTTATAATTATTTTTTCAACAGATATTTCTCCTGTATCGTGATTTCTAATGGACATAAGGTAAACACCAGAATTAATATCAGATAATTCGATGGTATATGACTGATCTAGAATTTCCTCGCTAATAATTATACTGCCACTCAAGTTATAAACATTAACTGTATGTCTTACATTTTCTGCAAATGTAATATTGAGTTTGTTACTTGCTGGATTTGGCCAAACCTTAAATTTAGTTTCCTCTGAATCGAATAAACCAACAGGCTTAGCTTCAATATAGTCTTCCATAAGTAATGTGTCAGAGGCATACTCGTTTGAAACTATTAGTTGAACATCAAAAAATCCCACTTCATTATATAAAATATTTGTTGGATTTTCATCAGTTGAAGTTTCAGGAGTAGCTCCTTCAAAATACCATTCGAATGTTAAATTGTCACCTATGGAATTATTGGTGAAGTTAATGGCCTGACCAGCTATAATTACTGTTTCACTGGCCTCAAAATCAGCCATAAGTGCTGTATATACTTCCACATAATCCTCTTTGACAATCATGTCGGATCCATCATTGTTTGTAACCTCCAGTGTTACATCATATGTTCCTGCGCTTGCATAATGAATATATGGAGGCGTTTGTCCTTCATAAGTTTCAGGAGTACCACCTTCGAAAGTCCACTGCCATGATAAGGGATTGCCGGTTGTTAAGTCGGTGAACATTGTTGAGTCGGCTGTGCTGAACACCAAAGGATCGGCGCCGAAATTAGCAACCAATACGTCTACTAAGACAACGGTGAATGCTGCATCGCTTGTATCTGTTAGTAGCACACCATCATCATTTGTGATTGCAATTTTATAATCATCTCCAGGCTCCAAGTCAGGAAATACGAACCATGAGAAAATAGTATCAGATGCTGGACGTATTGCCAATAATTGAGGAGTTTCTTCAGGTTTCAATAATTCGATGGTAACATCTCCTTCCCACCAGTCGTAATCCCATTCAATATCAAATGTAGATCCCTGATCAAGCATTTCGCCACCATTAGGAGATAAGAGTGTTAGGTAAGGAACATGTTTTAGGTAGAGGTTGTCGAAGTAAAATTGTCCTGGAACCCAATGACCTTCACCACCCATTTGTATTACGATTTTATCATAATCAGTATTAGTGCTGATGTCTTCAAAATCGAATAATAATGTAACCCATTCATCAAAAACAGTGACTGGTAGAACTATCTCGGTTTGAGTCCACCATGCATTTTCAACATAAAGGCTGTTTTGCAATTTCATTGATACTTGTGCCGGCATATCACCTGAATAATCGTTAGAAGAAGGAAGGTATACATCAACCTCAAATTTATTTCTTTCAGATAAGTCAATTCTATGATCAAGTTCTATTTGAGCGTTTGTCCATTGGAAGGATCCACTTCTAACATAATCAGCTACAGTATTATCTGTATCCACTGGGTCAGTTGTGGTTACTAAAGGATCAAAAGTAGCATCTTCAAACATCCATCCATCTATATTACTCCAACCATCATCTTCAAAATTATCCTGAATATTTTCTTCCAGAACTAATTTAGGTGTATCGTAAACAGGTCCTTCTATATCATCAAAATAGAAAGTATATCCCATGGTTTCAGCGAAGCCAAAGAAAATCACAATTTTACTATAACGGCCGGAAGCTTCACCTGAGAAGTCAAAATTCAATAATACCCATTTACTGGTATCTGTTATCATTGCAGTTCTTTCGGTACTAATCCAGTTTGCATATCTGTTCTCAAGTTTAAAAGTAACCTGGCACATGGTATCAGAATGTACTTTCATCTGGAAATTTGTTCCATTTTCAAAGTTTATTAATTCGTCTAACTCAGTATAAACAAATGCCCAGTCAGCTTGATCTTTAAGGTATTCCATACAATTGTCACTGGTGTTCATACCTGAAGGGTCAGGATTAGTTACAATAACTGGCATAACAGGATCACCTGAGAATTCATTATTTTGATTTGCGTCAAAATAATTATAGATGTATGCTGGAATTGGGTAAATAAACTCAAGGTCTTCCCACATAAATGTCATTTCACCGGAATCCCATCCACCTGTTCCAAAATTGAAGAATACAATTGGTTTATTATATGGGTTTGCAAGATTGAAATTAGGATCGTTACTAAAATCGAAGTTTATAGTTTCCCAATCGTTAGCAACTGTTGTATTAGCGATTACTTCAGTAAATACTGAGGTGTTGTCCCAAACTTCAAGTTTAAGAAGTATTGGTATACCAGCTTCAGGTGAATACACTCGTAAACTCATAGTTGTATATCCTTCTGTAAAAGGTATAGTTTCGCCAAGCCCTGTAGGTTCACCAATTGTTGTTCCTGCCCATGTTTGAGCGCCACCATCTCTAAAAGTTTCTACTACATAATTATCTGGATCGTTTGGATCTACAATAATTGAAGACCAGTTTCCTCCAAAATCAGTTAAACGATAGTCGAGATTAGGGTTGTCGAAAGTAACAGGTAAATAAATCGGATCTGGTGGTGGAGGTGGTTCACTAGCATTAGTAGTAAGAATAAAGCGCCACCATCCGCCGCCAAAATTAATATCAGCTGTCATAGTATCCCCTGCTGAATTAAATGATACAAGGTAAGTAATAGATGGAGGTGCATCGGCTGGGTCCGAAAGTTCCCCATTATTAGTTACTTTAGGTAAACCCAAATATGAGCCCGTTCCATTCAAAGTTAAAGTACCGGCACCAGCATCGTAAACCCATGTTGCAGGTATTGAACCATCATGTGGGTAGACTGGAGTACCGCAGGCATCAGAACCACCTTGCCATCCTTCAATCCATGTTTCATCCTGAAGGACATTTTGAAATGAACCACCAGTGGCAATTTCAAACTCATCATCGAAGTAACAAGCACGTGTTGTTACATCCCCTTCTGAATTGCTCCACCACCACGTTTCACCCTGGTTAGGTCCAACCCCAAATGCTCCTGCCATGGGAGCCATTTTCCATGTTCCTTCAACCTGTGAAAAAGTTGCTGTAAAAGATAGAACTAAAATAAAAGTAAAAAGTTTTTTCATGTCAATTTTATTAATTAATAATTATCTCGATATCTTTATATGTTTCTAACAATCGTTTAAGTGCCAATTTTAAATTCAATCCAAAAGTCGTTAAATAATTACATTATATAAAGAAATCTATCACATCAATAATACATCATGTGCAGATATTTACCACATCAAAAACACTACAACAGTTATTTAAACTATTAAATATGAGATTTGTCCGCTGATTAGAAACCTCTATGATTTATTATTGTAGATACACTTTTTAATATTAGTATTCACCTTTTATTTCAACAATTATTTTGTAGTTTATCATCTTAAGAAATGAACTTTATGCCGCAGTTTTAACAATAATTTTTAGTAAAAAACAACATTAATATTTTTGGAAAAAGAATTATCTTTGCAGTGTAATTCTTAAAGGAATTCTTCGGGGTGTGGAGCAGTTGGCTAGCGTACTTGCATGGGGTGCAAGTGGTCGTCCGTTCGAGTCGGATCACTCCGACCAATAATTCTACAAA
>PKTD01000163.1 GCA_002869315.1 Marinilabiliales bacterium
AATGCCATTAAGAATTACAAAAAAGTATGTCCGAAGAATCAATTGCAAATATGCAGGCCTTTTATCAGCAAAAGTTGATGGAAAAAGGAAAACAGATAATGACAATTGACCTTAGGACTTTCGATATTAATGAATGGATGTCAAAGTGTTTCTTTACTGAAAAATCTATAAACGATATGAAAGAATATCAAATTGTAGGTCAATTTAGAGGCAATAAACTATTAATAAATCAACATCCTATGATTATAGGAGATGAAATTATAGATGATATGGCTAACATTCTATCAGATAAAACCATTGATGAAATGAATGGTTTTAAAGAGCAATATCTTGGGCCACCACCTGAACTAGAGGAATTAATATATGGTAGAAAATTGATATTTATCTGATTATAATGTCTAATACATTGTTTATTAAACCTTAATTTTTAACATTCCTTAAATTTTTCTTAACTAAGTTTTATTGTTTTTTGCGACTAATCTTATAAAACAATGAAAAAATTACTTATATATTTAATTTTAGGTTTAACTATGAATACCTACTCACAAAATACTAAAGAAATGGAAACTGCTACATTTGGTTCAGGATGCTTTTGGTGTACAGAAGCAATCTTTGATCAGTTAATAGGCGTAATTGACGTAAAGTCAGGATATAGCGGTGGGATTGAAAAAAACCCAACTTATGACATGGTTTGTTCTGGCACAACTAATTATGCAGAAGTAGTACAGATTAAATATGATTCTAAAAAAATTAGTTTTGATGAACTTTTAGAAGTTTTCTGGAATACTCATAACCCTACAACTTTAAACAGACAAGGAGCAGATGTTGGGCCCCAGTATAGGTCAGTAGTTTTTTATCACAGTGAATTTCAAAAAGAAAGAGCTGAATATTACAAGACTAAATTAAATGATTCTCAAATCTGGAAAGACCCAATAGTTACTGAAATCACAGCCTTTACAAACTTCTATCCTGCAGAGGAATATCATGAGGACTATTATAAGAATAATCCAAATGCAGCTTACTGCTCATTTGTAATTACTCCAAAAATTGAAAAGTTTAGAAAAGTATTTTCAGATAAACTTAAGTAATATTACATTGATATATAATTATATAAAGTATTATATATAAACTATTACTTTAACTAATGATAATATTTTAATGAGTAATTTTTATTGTCAGTAACAAAAGTTTATAGCCAGCCTTTTTAGTACATTTGCAGTATGAATTTTAGCAGCAATATAGATAATGAGATGTTTAAAACCATTGCAGGAGTTGCGGAAAAGAGCAATACCAGCGTTTATATTGTGGGCGGTTTTGTCAGAGACATTTTGTTAAACAGACAGTCGAAAGATGTTGATTTTGTTGTTGTAGGAAGTGGCATTTCATTTGCTCAAAAGGTAGCCATTGAATTCGGTAAAGGTACTTCTGCAAGATATTTCAAAAACTTTGGAACTGCCATGGTAAAATATGGCGAGTGGGAATTGGAATTTGTTGGAGCACGTAAAGAATCTTATCGCAAAGATTCCAGAAAACCAATAGTGGAGAACGGTAGTCTTTCCGATGATCAAAGGCGAAGGGATTTTACCATAAATGCTATGTCTATAAGCCTTAGAAAGAAGGATTTTGGTGAACTTTATGATCCTTTTAACGGAATATCAGATTTGGAAAATCTCATTATAAGAACTCCCCTTGACCCCGATTTAACATTTTCTGATGATCCACTTCGAATGATGAGAGCTATCAGGTTTGCTACGCAGCTCGGTTTCGATATTGAATCAAGCACTTTTGATGCTATATGTAGGAATAAAAATAGAATTACCATAGTATCAAAAGAAAGAGTTACTGATGAATTAAATAAAGTAATACTGGCTCCTAAGCCATCCGAGGGATTTAAACTACTGGAAGTAACCGGATTACTACAAATAATATTCCCCAAGATGGTTGCTTTGAAAGGGGTAGAAAAAATTGGAAATCTCGCTCATAAAGACAATTTTTATCATACACTTGAAGTATTGGATAATCTCTCTAAAAAGACTGATAATTTAATGCTAAGGTGGGCGGCTATATTACATGATATTGCAAAACCCGTTACAAAAAAATTCGAGCCAGGACATGGCTGGACATTTCATGGACATGAATTTATTGGAGCAAAAATGGTCCCTGCAATATTCAAGGATTTGAAACTTCCTACAGGAGATAAGATGCGTTTTGTGCAAAAATTAGTACAATTGCATTTGCGCCCTATTGTACTATCCAAAGAGATAGTAACCGACAGTGCCATAAGACGTTTGTTGTTTGAAGCGGGAGATGATATCGACGACCTAATGCTACTTTGCGAAGCCGATATTACATCTAAAAATGAATATAAAGTCAAGAAATTTCTAAATAATTTTAAACTAGTTCGTAAAAAGTTAAAGGAAGTTGAGGCCAAAGATAAAATCCGTAACTGGCAACCACCCATTAGTGGAGAACTAATAATGGCAACTTTTGGAATATCCCCATCCAGGAAAGTCGGAGATATTAAAATAGCCATAAGAGAAGCCATATTAGATGGAATTATACAAAATAACTATGCTGAATCGCATGCTTTAATGCTTGAAGAGGGTAAGAAACTTAAATTGCAGCCAAAGCAGATATTTACTGAAGAAGAGGCACAAACCCTAAACAAGAGTGGAAAGTAAAAAGCCTGCAACTCTAATAGTAATTCAAGGCCCCACTGCCGTGGGTAAGACGTCCGTTTCAATAGAATTGGCAAAAAAGTATAATTGTGATATAATTTCTGCAGATTCAAGACAATTCTACAAAGAAATTCCCATAGGTACTGCTGCTCCAAAGTTTGAGGAAATGGATGGGGTGAA
Source organism: Marinilabiliales bacterium (assembly GCA_002869315.1). GTDB lineage: Bacteria > Bacteroidota > Bacteroidia > Bacteroidales > F082 > BM524. Next base: position 2,859 of record PKTD01000163.1, read on the forward strand.
ACATCATTTCATAGGTAATATTTCCATTGAAAATTACTATAATGTTTCTATGTTCGAAATGGAGGTTTTATCTCTTCTAAAGAACTATTTTAAAAATAATAACATAATGATAATGGTTGGTGGTTCCGGTTTATACATCGATGCTGTTTGCAAGGGAATAGACAGACTGCCAGATATTGATTTAAACCTACGCGAAAGTCTGAAGTCTTTATTTGAAAATGAGGGACTTAAAGCAATACAGGAAAAACTTCTGAATCTAGATCCTGAATATTATAAGCAAGTAGATATAAATAATCCTAAAAGGATTTTAAGAGCTCTTGAAGTTTGTTTACAAACAGGAAAGACATATACCTCATTAAGGAAGGGAAAGCCTGCTAAACGCCCGTTTAAGATTATTAAAATTGGCCTTGAAATGGACCGTAAGCAACTAAATGAGCGAATTGAGCGTCGTTTATATAGTATGTTGGAGGAAGAATGGCTTGATGAAGTTAAGTCGGTTATCAAATACAGAAATGTAAATGCCTTGAATACTGTAGGTTACAAAGAGTTATTCAAGTATTTAGATGGCGATTGGGACTTTCAAACTGCCATAGAAAAAATTAAGGTAAACACACGCCGTTTTGCTAAGCGCCAAATTACCTGGTTTAAACGCTACGATGATATTGTTTGGTTCTCACCAAAAGATACAGATAATATAGTCGAATTTCTTGATAATAGTATGTAATTTGATTAAATTTGTATACAATTAAAAAATGAAAACCATGAAAAACCGAGTTTTAATTTTTCTGACATTATTCCTGATTTCATCCATTAGTTTTGCTGGTGGTTTAAAAGCATATATGTCTTATGCATCATTCAATACACCTGATAACGAACCTTATCTTGAGACCTATTTAACTGTAAAAGGAAGTAGTATCAAACATATCATTAATGAAAATGGAAAATTCCAAGGAGGAGTAGAGGTGCAAATTATATTCCGTGAGAACGACAGCATCGTAAATTTCTCGAAATATTCTTTAAACGGGCCTGCAATTAGTGATACATTATCCGGATTCCCGAATTTCTTAGATGTGCAAAGATATGCACTTGGAAATGGTACTTATGAGATTGAATTGAAAATAAATGATCCTAATTCAAATGAAGAACCAATTGTAAGTTTTGATAAATATACTTTAAACTACGACAAACCTGCTGATTTCTCTGATATCCAACTTGTTGAATCGATGAAAAAGTCAGAAAATCCAAGCAATTTTACACGAAACGGTTATGATGTATACCCTTATGTTTTTACATTTTATCCGGAAGTAGTAAATACATTGACCTTTTATTCGGAGTTTTATAACGATAATAAAATTAATGAAGATTTTATTATTTCATATTACTTGAAATCCTTAGATTTAAATAAGAGGCTCGATAATTATTCGGTAATAAAAAGACAAAAGCCAAATCAAATTAATCCCATCGTAGGAAAGTTCGATATAAGTAGTTTACCTAGTGGCAAGTATTTATTAGTGATTGAAGCCAGGAATAAAGAAAACAAACTTATGAGTGCTAAACAAACCTACTTTCAGAGAAGCAATCCAAAAGTAAAACTGGAGATGGATGATTATTTAATTGATGGATTGGAACCGGTATTGGTTGATAATATGAATAATACTGATAGTTTATTAAAATATTTGCAGTGGATAGAGCCTATTTCATCTGAACTTGAAAAAACATTCGCTCAATCATTAATAAAGGCAGATGAGCCTAACTCTGAACAGATGAGAAATTATTTTCTAACATTTTGGATGAAGAGAAATACTGCAGAACCAATTTCTGCCTGGAGAGACTATAAAGCAGTTGTTATGAAAGTTAATCAGGGCTTTAGCACACAAACAACACCAGGCTTCGCAACCGACAGGGGAAGAGTATTCCTAAAATATGGCGCACCAAATAGTATCGAACAATATTATTTTGAATCGAACACTTATCCATATGAAATATGGCATTATTATACACTTCCTGATAACCAAAGAGATAAAACCTTTGTTTTCTATACTCATGATATAGTTACAAATGATTTTGCACTTGTACATTCAAATGCAATAGGCGAACTTTATAATTATAAATGGACTACAATAGTGTCGCTTCCAGCAAGGGGTGGTGCATATGGCGATGTAGATGAGTTTGGAAGAGAAGTTGAATACTGGGGAGGAAACAGAAATATTAATAATACTATTAGAACCAATAATAGATAATAGTGCAATAAATAGATTACATTTGCTGCGTATTTATTGAAACAAATATTTATTGAAACTTGAAGAAAACAGCAGTTGTAATTCTCAATTTTAATGGAAGTGATTTCCTAAAAAAATTTCTACCTGTAGTTATTGAAAAAACTGCTGATTATGCAGATATATGGGTTGCTGACAATTGTTCTACTGACGATTCCATTTCAGTCCTAAGAAATGAATTCCCCCACGTAAATCTTATTATTAACAAAGAAAATACCGGTTATGCCGGAGGATATAATGAGGCCCTTAAGCAACTCGATTATAAATATTACCTTTTATTAAATTCTGATATTAAAGTTAGTGATAACTGGCTATCTCCCTTGGAAAAGTTGATGGAAAGTGATGACAAAATTGCGGCTTGTCAACCCAAAATTTTATCTTTTCATGAACCTGATAAGTTTGAATATGCTGGTTCTGCAGGAGGTTTTATTGATAAATATGGTTATCCATTTTGCAGAGGAAGGGTTTTTCTTTCTTTGGAAAAAGATCAAAATCAATATGATGATGTACGTGAAGTATTTTGGGCCAGTGGAGCTTGTATGATGATTCGTGCAGATGTTTTTAGGCAACATAATGGCTTTGATGCTGATTTCTTTGCACATATGGAAGAAATAGATTTATGCTGGAGAATGAAGAATTCAGCTTATAAAATAATGGTATGTCCCCAGTCAGTAGTTTACCATATAGGAGGTGGTACGCTTCCTAAAAAGTCTTCCAAAAAAACATACTTAAATTTCAGAAATAATTTTAGCCTCCTTTATAAAAACCTACCTAAAAATCAATTATTCAAAGTTTTTATTGTAAGACTATTACTTGATGGAGTAGCAGGACTTAAATTTTTAGTACAAGGTGGTTTTGCTGATACTCTTGCTGTTATAAAAGCTCATTTTTATTTCTATAAACATCATGGTGAATTAAGGAAAAAGCGCAGTAAGTTGAAACATAATGAAGTTGGAGAAATTTATAACCGAAACATAGTCTTCGACCATTATATTTTAAGAAAAAAGAAGTTTAGTGATTTGAATCAGAATAGTTTTACTAAATCTAAATAATTGCTTGCCTTATTTTCACAAGCTTTTCCAGTAAATCTTCCAACATATCTAATTTAAGCATATTAGCACCGTCAGACAATGCTTTTGAAGGATTAGGATGGGTTTCTATAAATATACCATCAGCTCCAGCCGCTATTCCTGCCTTTGCAATCAATTCAATTAATTCAGGCTTTCCTCCAGTAACTCCAGCTGTTTGGTTTGGTTGCTGCAATGAATGGGTAATATCCAATACCACAGGATAGTTAGTTTTTTGCATTTCTGCAATATTTCTGTAGTCAACTACCAAATCACCATATCCAAACATTGATCCTCTCTCGGTTAACATAATTTTATTATTTCCAGTTGATTTTACCTTATCAACCGCAAACTTCATACTCTCTCCTGAAAGAAATTGCCCCTTTTTTATGTTCACTGTTTTACCACTTTCACCTGCCGCCAATAGTAAATCTGTTTGTCTGCACAGAAAGGCAGGTATTTGAAGCACATCAACATATTTAGCTGCCAGAAAAGCTTCTTCGGCCGTATGAATATCAGTAACAACAGGAATGTTTAATTCCTGCTTCACATCCTTTAACACATTTAAAGCCTTCTCATCACCAATACCTGCGAAAGAATCTAGTTTAGATCTATTTGCCTTTCGATACGAAGCTTTAAATACAAATGGTATTTCCAGTGTATCGCAAATTGCTTTTATTTTCAGTGCAATGGGAAGAGCCATTTCTTCATTTTCCACTACACATGGTCCTGCAAATAAGAAAAAATTATTGCTTCCGCTATTAGTTATTCCTGGTATAAATTCACTAATATTCATAGTTTTATAACTTATAAATTACTTTTTTATTGGCCGTTTTCGCAAACTTGCAAAATATACTCCCAAAAATATTAAAATTGCTGCAATTACTTTCGTCATTGTTATATTATCCTCACCAACCCAAACAGCAACTAGAGCAGCAAGAAACGGCTGCAGATAAATATAGGCACTATTAACAGTAGGACTTACAGTCTTCAGAGAGAAGTTATTCAAAAAATAAGCAAATACAGTTGTAAATATTATTACATATGAAACCGACATCCAAATTCTGAATGGTATTACTTCATAATTGGCCTCAATAGCCAGTTTGGCTGAGAAGGGTAAAATAAAAAATATACCAATTAAAAAAACCCACTTCATGATAGTTAGTGCTGAATATTTTTTCATAAGTGGTTTTACAATTACCAGAAAAGTAGCATAAGAAGCAGCGTTTATCAATACCAAAATATTTCCACTGAATGTGTCACTACTAAAAGATATATCTCCCTGATTAAGTATTAGATATGCTGCACCTGTTGCTCCTAAAAAAATTACAATTGTCTTGTTAAGAGTTATTTTATCAGATATTAAAAAATGTGATAACACAAGAACCAAAATTGGAGTCCCCACCATAATTATGCTGGCATTTATAGGTGTTGTAAGATTTAGGCCCTCAAAGAATAAAATCTGGTTAATAGCAATGCCAAACAAAGCACATAATAATAATCGGGGAATATCCTTTTTATCAACCTTTTCGGTTTTGAAAAATAAACTTACCAACCAAAATATTAAACTTGCCCCTACAACTCTGAATAAAATTATCACTCTTGGTTGCAAAAAATCAGGCATAATACCTTTTGCAATTACATAATTTAGTCCGAATATAAGGTTGGCGCCAAAAAGGGCAAAATGTGCAGTAATTATTTTTTTCATTTAGAATGGTAGATCATCTTCTCCACTCATTTCGTCTGGTGGCAAATCATCAACAGGAGGGAGGTTCATACCCTCATCTGCTTCTTTCTCTATACGCCAGGCAGTTACATCAGTAAACCATCTTCCATTATATTCTCTGGAAGCTACGTTAACACTTATCTTTACCTTATCGCCCACAGCATAATTTCCTAAGATTGATACTTTATCATTCCAAAGGCTAATACATATTTTTTTTGGGTATTGATCATTGGTTTCAATAATAAATTCCTGTTTTTCCCATTTTCCGTTTTTCGACTCGCCGCTTACTGGCTGTAGTTTTTCAATTAGTTTTCCGGTTAATTCACAACTCATGCTATTATGTTTTAATTTTTCACAAAAGTAATTGAAATTTTATTTTAAATAAAGGATTACTTAAAATCTTGATAAAAAGCAATTTGTTTATAAATCCAATTTATTAATTATTGAATTCATTGAAACAGAGGCCTTTTCCTGGATAAAAATATCAGTAATAGTATCGGTAAACAATGATCTTTCCACATTTAGCTCAATAATCTTGGCATTGTTTTCTTTTGCCATTCTAGGTATATAAGAAGCTGGCACAATTTCACCTGTTGTACCAATCAAAATCATTACATCTGTTTTATACGCCTCCTCAACTGACTTTTCATAGGCAAAATGAGGAATACCTTCACCAAAAAAGATAAATCCTGGCTTAATCAAACCTTCACATCTTGGGCACAATACCGGTAGGTTGTCAAAGTCAAGTTCTGATATCTTATAAATGCCATTACATTCCGTGCATTCCAGACTATGTGAATTTCCATGAAATTCATAAACAGTTTTACTTCCTGCTTCCTGATGAAGATTATCAATATTTTGGGTAATAACACTCTTTAGTATACCTGCTTCTTCAAGTTTAGCAAGTCCTTTATGAGCTGCGTTAGGCTTTGCAGCCCCGAAGAAATCATAGAATATCTCCTTTATTACTGTCCAACTTTCATATGGGTTCGACTTAAAATAATTTAGATCTAAAATAATCGGATCATATTTACTCCAGAGACCTGTTTCTCCTCTAAAAGGGGGTATTCCACTTTCCACAGATATCCCGGCACCTGTAAAAGCGATACAGTGTTTTGAATTTTTTATTAGTTCAACAGCCCTGGAAATACTTTCCATATTTTTAAATATTTAATTTAGTAAGGTATTTTATTCTCACTGTCAATCCAGTTTTGAAATACTTTTACTGCTTTATCGCGCATCATTTGTACCGAAGGTATAGCCCTTTGATCTTTTGGAAGTTCGAATTCTTTATAGATATAAGAATCGTCGAATTCTGCTTTTGCTGCATCATCCTTTGTACCCGCATAGTACAATTTTCCTATTCTACTCCAGTAAATAGCACCTAAACACATTGGGCAAGGTTCACAACTGGCATATATTTCACAACCTTCAAGGTTGAAGGTTCCCAAATTATTACTCGCATCCCTTATGGCTTCAACTTCAGCGTGAGCAGTAGGGTCATTGTTTAATGTTACATGATTGCTGCCTTTTCCCACAACAACTCCATCTTTTACCACAACGGCTCCAAAAGGCCCGCCATCTTGTTTAACAATATTGCTTTCGGCCAAACTAATGGCCATATCCATAAATTCCTTACTATCTTCCATTAATATTCCAGTTTTTAAAATCCTGCCTTTTTTCTACAGAATTATAAAGTAAAGTTAAAAATTTTTCTCTCTCGATTGTTTTACCTCCAAGGCTTTTAAAATGCTCTGTTTCCTGCTGAGCATCTATAATCTCAAAATCCCATTCCAGCAACCTGTTTATTAAATGCCAATATGCTACTTTTGAAGCATTACTTACATGATGAAACATCGATTCACCAAAAAATACTTTACCAATTGCAAGCCCATAAAGACCGCCAACAAGATTGCCATCCTTATATGTTTCTACTGAGTGAGCAACACCCAATTTATAAAGACGAGTATACGCCTCTATCATATCATCAACTATCCAGGTGCCGTCTTCATTAGCTCGGTATACTCTGGCACACGCATTTATAACAGATTCGAAATTTGTATCAAATTTCACAACAAACTCTCCTTTTTCAACTAGTCTTCTGAGGCTTTTACTTTTCTTAAAGTCCTTTGGAAACATAACCATTCTTGGATCAGGAGACCACCACATTATTGGGTAACCCTCAGAATACCAAGGAAAGATGCCATTTTTATAAGCCTCAATGAGCCGCTCCGGCTTAAGGTCGCCACCCACAGCAAGCAGGCCATCTTCTTTGGCAATACCAGGAGGGGGGAAACTAATATCTTCTTCATCTAAGAGAAATACAGGCATTATAAATTATTGATTTAGATTTCGTCAAGGCAAATACTGACTTTTTTTATTACCTCTTCTATTTCATCACTGCTTATGGTGAGTGGAGGTGCAATTCGAAAACTACTATTGTTAAATAGAAACTGATCAACTATCAATCCATGATTTTGTAAAACTTTAACCATTTTTGATGTTGAATACTCTTCTTTAAGTTCAATTCCTAGCATCAGGCCTATTTGCCTAATTTCTGCTACCTTTTCATTGTTTATAAGCCCTGCTGCTATCTTTTCACCTTTTATAACAGCATGCTTAGCTAAATCATCTTCCAAGATTACTTGCAAACTTGCCAATGCGGCAGCACTACTAACAGGATGTCCACCGAAGGTTGTAATATGACCAAGAGCAGGATTGTGAGTTAACAAATTCATATTTTCTTTGGAAGAAATAAAAGCCCCTATTGGCATTCCGCCACCCATCCCTTTGGCTATGCAAATAATATCAGGTATGATATCAAAATTCTGAAATCCAAACATCTTACCTGTCCTGCCAAAGCCCATCTGAACTTCGTCTAATATCAACACAGTTTCTGTGGAACGACATTTTTTTTCAAGCGCTTTCATAAATTCTTTTTCTGGAACTTTTATGCCTGCCTCCGCTTGAACTGCCTCCACAACAACACATGCTGTTCTGGTTGAGATCTTATCCAGTTCAGTTATATCATCATAATTCAAAAACTTAACATCCGGCAGTAGGGGACGGTATGCTGATTTCATTTCCTCATCTCCCAAAATACTTAATGCACCCTGAGTACTTCCATGATATGAATTTTTGAATGCCATCATCTCACTTCTCCCTGTCATTCGCTTTGCAAGTTTCATAGCACCTTCGATGGCCTCACTACCAGAGTTTACAAGAAAAACCGAATTCAAACTTTCTGGTAAAACAGAACTTATTAAGCCTGCTAACTTTACTTGCGGACTTTGTATATACTTACCATACACCATTAAATGGAGATAAGTATCAACTTGCTTTTTAATGGCTTCAACCACCTTGGGATGGCGATGACCAACATTACTTACTGACACTCCAGAAACTAAATCAATGTATTTACGGCCATCTTAAGCATACAAATAAATACCTTCAGCACTTACTATTTCAATTGCATTAACCACCTCTGCCGGAATGGCAAGGTTTTGTAAAAACAATTGTCTATTTGTTAACTGCATCATATCAAATTTGAGACAAAATAACGAAAAAGATTTGTGATGCTAAAGTTATTAATAAGCCCCCTTAACATTTTAAGTAATTTACAGGCTTGGAAAGTCTTGCAATTGTGTGCCATTAACAAAAATGTTCTATTTCAAAATAATGGGAAATACCAATTAATTTCCTCAATCGTTATAAACTTCTAAAATGTGCAAATATTAAAAAACCCAAAGAATTTATTTTTCTATTGGTATTTTATACAATATTAAGTTTATTATTCCCATTTAGATTGCTATTTTTGCTCAAAATAAATTACATAAAGAGATGAGACAGAAAATTGTAGCAGGAAACTGGAAAATGAACAAACTATTCCATGAAGCAGAAGATTTAGTAGGAGCAATTGCAAATGCCATTGACGACAATGAGCCTGATTGTGAGGTTATTGTATGTACACCTTCATTATATTTAGAAGTTGCTGGCGATTATTCAGAAGAATCACAGATTAGGGTAGGTGCACAAAATGTTAGTGAACATGATAGTGGAGCATATACAGGGGAAATTTCAGCTCCCATGCTTTCCTCCATGGCAATTGATTATTGCATAGTTGGCCATAGTGAAAGAAGAAAGTACTTTGGCGAATCTGATGCATTATTATTTCAAAAAGCGGAGCGACTCCTAGAAAATGACATAAGCCCTATATTTTGTATTGGAGAACTTTTGGAAGAACGTGAAGCAAATAATCATTTTAATGTAGTTGAAGAGCAATTAAACAATTCTGTTTTTAAATTCAATAAGGATGAATTCTCAAATATTATCTTAGCCTATGAACCAGTATGGGCAATAGGCACAGGTAAAACTGCTACACCTGAACAGGCGCAGGAAATGCATGCTTTTATCAGAGGCTTAATCGCTAAAAAATATGATAAAGAAACTGCCGAAAATACAAGTATACTCTATGGTGGTAGTTGTAATGCTGAAAATGCTAAAGAACTATTCTCACAGAAAGATGTAGACGGCGGTCTGATAGGTGGTGCTTCACTTAAAGCCAAAGATTTCACAAAAATTATATATAGTTTTTAAGGTGAATTATTATAAAATTACACTGGAAGGTAGTGGAGACGAAACCACTTCTGAAATCATAATGGCTTTTATGGCTGAACTAGGTTATGAGAGTTTTGAACAAAGTGAAAATTGCCTGATAGCATATATTCAAGAGGACTTGTATGACAAGGAAGCATTATCATCCATAGATATTATAAAGCCTTTTGCAGAAAACAATAAAGTTAAACAAGAGTTCATTAAAGATAAGAATTGGAATGCCGTTTGGGAGAGTAATTATGATCCTGTTCGGATTAAAGATTGCTTTATCAGAGCCCCTTTCCATGAGCCTGATAAAGATGCTCAATATAATATTCTGCTCAGTGTAAAAATGGCCTTTGGTACTGCTCATCATGAAACTACAAGCATGATGATTGAGTATATACTCGAAAATGAATTCACTAATAAATCTGTCTTGGATATGGGTAGCGGAACTGCTGTATTAGCCATACTCGCTTCCATGAAAGGAGCATCCGAACTTTATGCCATCGATAATGATGAATGGGCCTATAATAATGCTCAGGAAAACTGCATCTTAAATAAGGTTGACAATGTTAAGTGTATATTGGGAGATGCAGAGAGCCTTAATGATTTACCAGATTTTGACGTTGTGTTCGCAAATATTAATAAGAATATACTTCTAAATGATATTAAACGTTACACTAAGGTAATGAATAAAGATAGCCGCATATATTTTTCAGGATTTTATGAGGATGATTTAGAAGACATAAAAAAGGAATGCAACAAGAATCGTCTGGAATATGTCAGTAATAAAGTTAAAAACAATTGGACATCTGCTGAATTTATAAAACTCTAAAACAAATATTTTTTTGTCTGTTATGCATAGAATTTCTGCTTACCTAACTCTTATTATTATATTTTCATCTTTCATCTCATATTCAGCGAGAGCGCAAGCACCTGATTCACTTTCTCAAAATTCCGAAGTTTTTTTTAAGCAGATATCAGAAATACTTCTGAACACACCATCCAAAACAATTGAAAAAAAGGTAGAAGTGCTTATAGAGCGTTTTCAGCCTACCTGGACAGCAGGACGATTTAATAAAGAAGAAAAAGATGCCATACGTGAGGTAGTTGAGAAAATGCGGTCGAAAAAAATGAGGTCGTATCCACAACTTTACAATTATATGTATTCTGTAATGTTGCTGGGTGAATCAAAACAATTGCCCAAAAGTATTATCTCCTGGCATGCCTATACTCTAAAATTACTTGAGGATAAAAAAACAACTCCCTTCGACGATTTTATGGAATTTACCCATAATCTTTTTGAAAAGAATATTCTTAACGACAGAAGATCATTAGCATGGTACCACAGAAATGGTAAATTCAGTTTCTTTAGTGATACAGCACTATTATTGAATTTTAGTAAACTAAATTTAGTTGCAGCCACTCGTAACGATAGTTCATCACTGGAAAATACTTCTGGGACATTTATTTACGATAATAAACAATGGATAGGAAATGAAGCCAGAATAAACTGGACCAGGTTTGGTGAAAAGTTTAAAGATTCTATACATGTAGATGTTCAAAAATATAATATTGACATGACTCAGGCGGAGTACACAATCGACTCGGCTGTTCTAACTGATAAAAGATTCTTCAAGCAATCTATGATTGGTGTTTTTTCTGATAGAATTAGTTCCAGCAGAAGTTCCAATAAGACTCCTTATCCTGTTTTTACTACATATCTATCTGATTATCAAGTCAACGATTTGTTCAGCGAAATTAATTATACCGGAGGTTTTGAGCATAAAGGTCTAAAACTATATGGAAAAGGAAGTAAATATAAAGAGGCCCAATTGGATTTAGTTCATAATGATACAATTTTTGGAAGACTTTTCTCTGACGCTTTTCTTATTGAAAATGATGGTATGGATGCTGCCAGAACTGAAATAGTATTCTATTTTGATCAGGATTCGCTTTACCACCCTGATTTACGATTAAAATATAGATCTTCAGATTCAGAATTAGTGCTTTATAACCAAAAGGAGGGTTCAGGTATGATACCATTTTTTGATTCATATCATCAATTGGATATATATGTGCAGGCATTGTTCTGGAAAATGGATGAGCATACTATGTCCTTTAAAAAAATAAGAACCATAAATAATAAAAACAAAGCATCGTTTGTATCATCAAATTATTATTCTGAGATGGATTATTACCGTTTACAGGGTATAGACGAGATAAATCCAATGTATGTTATTCAAAATTATATGAAATCTTATAATGCTGAAGAAATACAGTTATATGCTCTTGCTGCTTTTATGGATAAACCGGTAGAGCAAGTTTCAGCAATGCTTATAAGACTGTCGAAAAAGGGCTACCTGGTTTATGATTCAAATACAGAAACTGCCATTGTTAAAGACAGACTTCTTAATTTCCTTCAAGCCAAGTCAAAACAAACTGATTATGATGTTATTCGTTTGGAGTCAAATGTTACTGCCAAGGAAAATGCATCTCTAAATTTAGATAATTACGATTTGGATGTTTATGGTGTTCCATTTGTGCAAATTAGTGATTCTCAAGAAGTTTACATCTACCCACAGAATAAAACAATATCCTTCCAAAAAAACAGGAATTTTAATTTTGATGGATATGTGCATATGGGTTTACTTGATTTTTATTCACGACAAAGTACATTTGTTTATGATAGTTTTATGTTGAATATGAATTTCGTTGATTCATTGGCCTTCTGGGTAGTAGCATATGATTCAATTAAGCAACAGGACTCATTAGTAAGAGTTAAAAATGTGATTACAAAGTTGAATGGAAAACTATATATTGATGAACCTATGAACAAATCAGGATTAAAAAATTATCCTGAATATCCTGCATTCAAAACTGAAGAAGAAAGTTATGTTTACTATAATAAGAGAAGTATTCAGGACAGTACTTTAGTTCCTGAAACTTTTTATTATACTGTTGACCCATTTATTTTCGATAGTATTTCAACATTTACAACCAACGGACTTTCTTTTGATGGTACACTAAGTTCAGCTGAAATATTCAAACCTCTCAAAGAACCACTGGTTGTTATGCCCGATTATTCCCTTGGCATTTCGCATAATACTGGTACTGATGGTTACTCGATTTACAATAAGCAAGCTATCTTTTATAATAATATAAATCTGGATAATAGAGGTTTTCACGGCACTGGAAAACTTGAGTACTTAAGTGCAGAATTTTTATCCGACGACTTTATTTTTTATCCAGACTCACTAGTAGCCGATGCTCATGATTTTAATTCACGTGCAGATCAGGATAAATACGACTTCCCTGATGCTCAGGCAGATACTCTTAGTATTTTTTGGGATGTTAATGCTAATAATATAGTGATGAACACTGATAACCGACCTTTTATCATTTATAACAATTCAAATTTCAACGGAACTCTTAACCTGAATCCTGAGAAAATGAT